>WRJW01000089.1 GCA_009778375.1 Bacteroidota bacterium | reverse complement strand
ACAGGGTGGCCGGTTTTTTGGCCTTTGAACGGGCTCGGGTACGCTATTTTTTAAGTATCGACTACAACTTGATCCCTTTGGAAGTAAAGGTTGCAGGTAAACGTACCTTTCGGTCTCTTTCTATGGGAGGCCGATACATCGAATTTAGCGACGGATTTACCGATTTACACACCCAAAGTTATCGCGAGATTCTGGCGGGCCGAGGTTTTGGGTTAGAAGAGGCGCTAAAGAGTATTCAGATCGTACACTCTATCAGAAACGCCATCCCCATAGGACTTAAGGGCGACTATCATCCGTTTGCTCAAAATGATTAAACAACATAATTATGGAACTCCCTTTTGCAGAACCCTACAAAATCAAGATGGTAGAAACCATCCGTAAGAGCAGCCGCACCGAGCGGGAAGCGTGGATCAAAGAGGCCGACTACAACTTGTTTAACCTTAAAAGCGAACGTGTCTTCATAGACTTGTTGACCGATTCGGGAACGGGCGCCATGAGCGACCGGCAATGGTCGGCCATGATGGAGGGGGACGAAAGTTACGCCGGAGCGCGGTCGTACTATCGCTTAAAGGAAACTATAGAGGAGGTTACCGGCTTTCCCCTCTTTTTGCCCACCCATCAGGGACGGGCGGCAGAAAATGTGTTGTTCTCCTCCCTGATTAAAGCCAACGACGTATTGCCCGGCAACGCCCATTTTGACACCACCAAAGGGCATATAGAGTTTCGTAAGGCGCACGCCGTAGACTGTACCATAGCCGAGGCATACGACACTACCTGCGAATCTCCCTTTAAAGGAAATTTTGACCTGAACAAACTCGAAGAGGTACTCAAAAAATATCCCAAAGAGCAAATTCCCTGCATTGTGGTTACCATTACCAACAATACCGCCGGAGGGCAACCCGTTTCCATGGAAAACATCAAAGGGGTAGCGGCCTTAGCCCAAAAATACGGAATCAAAATATTGATGGATTCGGCCCGATTTGCAGAGAACGCCTATTTTATCAAAATGCGGGAAAAGGGCTATGCCGAAAAGCCCATTCGGGAAATCGTACGGGAACTCTTCTCCTACGCCGATTTTATGACGATGTCCTCCAAAAAGGACGCCATTGTAAATATGGGAGGATTTGCCGCTTTTCGTCATCGGGAGGACTGGGAAAAATGTCAGATGTATACCATTATATATGAGGGATTTATTACTTATGGGGGGATGTCTGGGCGCGATATGAACGCCTTGGCTCAGGGGTTGATGGAGGGTACGGAGTTTGACTATTTGGAGGCAAGAATCAGTCAGGTGGCTTATCTTGGGCAAAAGTTAGACGAATATGGAATTCCCTACCAGCGTCCTGCCGGAGGACACGCCATTTTTGTAGATGCCAAAAAAGTATTGACGCAAGTTCCCCAAGAGGAGTTTATTGCCCAAACGTTAGGTATTGAGTTGTATGTGGAGGCGGGTATCAGAGGGGTCGAAATTGGGGCTTTGTTGGCCGACCGCGACCCCGTCACTCGGGAAAACCGCTATCCCGCTTTGGAATTGCTTCGCTTGGCCATTCCTCGACGGGTCTATACCAACAACCATATTGACTACATTGCTGCAGCCCTTAAAAATGTGTATGACCGGCGCCAAACTATTACCCGCGGCTATGTGATTAGTAAAGAACTGCCCATTATGCGTCATTTCACTATTCAGTTGGCCCCTGCAAGATGACCGATCAGGTTTTTGAAAAACTGCAGATCTTAGCCGAAGCGGCAAGGTACGATGTCTCCTGCGCCTCGAGCGGGCACAGTCGAAAGAATAACGGAAAGGGCTTAGGTAACGCTCAGGGGTGGGGTATTTGCCACAGTTTTACCGAAGACGGGCGTTGCATCTCTCTCCTTAAAATCATGTTGACCAACCACTGTATCTACGACTGCGCCTACTGCATCAACCGCCGCAGCAACGATATTCGCCGGACTACCTTTTTGGTTTCGGAATTGGTAGAACTGACGATAGAATTTTACCGAAGGAACTACATAGAGGGGCTTTTTTTGAGTTCAGGCGTGGTGCGAAATCCGGACTATACGATGGAACGGTTGGTGCGTGTGGCTAAAGATTTGCGGCAGATACACCGGTTTTACGGTTATATTCACCTCAAGAGTATCCCCGGCGCTTCCCGCGAATTAGTCAATGAGGCGGGGCGGTATGCCGACAGGTTAAGCGTGAACTTAGAAATAGCCTCGGAATCGAATTTAAAGCTATTGGCCCCCGAAAAAGACCACGAGCGCATCTATAAGCCCATGAGTTTTATTCAGCAAGGGGTGTTGGAGAGCGCCGAAGAGCGCAAAAAGCATCGCCATGCTCCGCGTTTTGCCCCTGCCGGTCAAAGTACGCAGTTGATTATCGGCGCTACGCCCGATACCGACAATCAGATTCTGCATCTTTCGTCTGCGCTATATACCCGTCCTGCCATGAAGAGGGTCTATTATTCGGGCTTTATTCCCGTGAACGACTACGACAGTCGGCTACCCGCCTTAACCTCCCCGCCCTTGGTGCGCGAACATCGTCTCTATCAGGCAGATTGGTTGTTGAGGTTTTATTTTTTTAAAGTAGACGAGGTGGTAAACGACGCCTATCCCAACCTCGATTTGGAGTTGGATCCCAAATTAATGTATGCCTTGCGTCATCCCCAACTTTTTCCGGTAGACATCAATCGGGCCGATTACGAATTAATCCTTCGCGTTCCGGGGATTGGGGTAAAATCGGCCCAACTCATCGTCAGTTCGCGGCGTTACGGTCGCCTCAACAGCGAACACCTTCGCAAAATCGGAGTCGTGCTTAAAAGGGCAAAATACTTTATTACCTGCAACGAATCGCCTGCCCTTACGATAAACGAAACCAAGCCGGAAGTTTTGCGGCGGTTGTTAGGAGCACCCGCACCGCTAAAACCTGCAAAAATCGATAAGATGGCGGGACAGTTGCAGCTATTCTAAAAAAATGGTTATTTTTGTACTTTAATGTAAAATCTTTTTATTATGCTTGATTTTCTTCGTGATATTTTTGGACGCTATACTCCTCTGTGGATTCTTGGAGGCGTCGCCATTTTGGTCGTTTTGATGGTGGTATTTGGGATAAAAATTAAATAATCTGCTATAATATAGCGTGTTTGTATCCTTGAACTTTATGCCAAGCTCCGCGGGTAAAATCAGGAACAGCAACGGGCATACTGTTGTTTTCTACGGATATTCGGCTAAGCTCAATGATGGACGACCATTCGGCTGCGTCGTAGACGTCCTGGTCTAAGGGCAATCCGTTTCGGAGGCAATATATCAGGCGGTAGTCCATAATAAAGTCCATGCCTCCGTGGCCACCCACTTCTCGGGCCTTTTCTCCAATCTCCTTGGCCAAAGGATGTTCGTATATTTTTAGCAGAGAGTCCAACTTGTATGGAGACAAATATCCGTGCCCTTCTTTATCGAGGCAAATGCCCGGGGTCGGGTATTTTTGGGCAAACCCTTTGGTTCCGCTTACTTTATGCAGACGATCGTAAGGCCGTGGAGAGGTTACGTCGTGCTGAATCAGGATTACTTTACCTTTTTCGGTACGAATCAGCGTGGTATTCATATCTCCCCGCACATATTGGGTTTGGGCTTGAGGCGAATCATCTCCATAGCGTTTGATCGCTTCTGCGGTAAGACCGAACTGGTTGGTAGACATTGATACTAAAACATTCATTTTGTCTCCACGGTGGATGTCTAATATTTGGGCAATGGGACCTAAGCCGTGGGTAGGGTAGAGGTTGCCGTTTTCGTCGGTGTTGTGTTTGAGTCGCCAATTGTTCCAATAACCGGTGGTGTCGTTATAGAGAAGATAGCGCAAATCGTGGATATAAGCCCCCTCGCAGTTGGTGATTTCTCCAAAGAGTCCCTGCTGGGCCATATTCAGCGTTGCCATTTCAAAGAAATCATAGCAGCAATTTTCGAGCATCATGCAGTGACGGCGCGTTTTTTCGGCTGTATTGACCAATTGCCAGCATTCTGCTATAGTCAGGGCTGCCGGAACCTCCATCGCCACGTGTTTCCCCTGTTCCATGGCGTAAACGCCAATGGGGGTATGCAGGTCCCAGTGGGTACATATATAAACCAAATCAATATCGGGACGTTCGCAGATCGTTTTCCAATCCTCTTCGCCGGTATAAGCGGCAGCAGTGGGGAATCCTTTAGAGGTCAAGGAAT
>WRJW01000088.1 GCA_009778375.1 Bacteroidota bacterium | reverse complement strand
AAGGGTGTTAAAAATAACGGATAATGATAAACGAGAAGCAAAGAAAAATACTTTTAGAAGTTGTTAAACAGTACAATCGTCTCTATAAAAGCGAGCCTGACTTAAAAAAATATAGCGAATACGCGATTACTTATCATTCAACCGCTATCGAAGGAAGCACCTTAACCGAGAACGAAGTGATAGAGTTGCTGGATATTGGAAAACCTGCCCAAAAACGGGAATTCATATACAATCTTATGGTGTTTGATCATCATAATGCATTGTTATATACCATAGAGACCGCAAAACGTAAGGAAAAAATCACCGAAAAGCAGATACAAAATATCAGTGCTATGGTAATGAAAAATACAGGTTCACAATACAATACACCAGTTGGTGGCTTTGATGCCGGCAAAGGTGAGTATCGGTTGGTGGGGGTTCATGCAGGCAAACGAACTTTTCCTGACTACCGCAAAGTTCCGAACTTAATGAAAAAATTGATCGAATACATTGATGGCGACTTGTTGTATCCAAGTCCGACAGATTGAAATACATAGATACTTTGTATAACGCTCAGGGAAATGGAAATATGACTCCATTTAATGATTTTATGCTGCGACAGTATATCAAATTTTTAAAACGCGAAATTTTGCGAAATAAAATTTAGTGGATAAGAGAATGCATTCTGTTTAACTGATTCTGCTATAATCTGCAACCTCCTGATGAAGACGCTGTAATTCGGTGTTGAGGAGGGCATTTTGAGGATTTTGCAGCATCGGATCCTCTTCCAATACTTTTGCGGCGGCGTTGCGTGCCAGTTCTAGCAGCTGGCCATCCCGTGCCAGGTCTGCGATTTTAAGTTCAAAGGCAATGCCGCTCTGCCGGACCCCCTCCAAGTCTCCGGGCCCCCTGAGCCTGAGGTCTGCTTCGGCAATCTCAAATCCATCCTGCGTGGCGCATAAGAGTTCTATACGCTGACGCGCCTCTTTGGTAAGTTTGTGGCCGGTCATAAAAATGCAATAGGATTGGGCGGCGCCCCGACCCACCCTTCCGCGGAGCTGGTGCAATTGCGAGAGGCCAAAACGTTCGGCGCTCTCTATCACCATCACGGAGGCATTGGGGACGTCCACCCCCACTTCGATCACGGAGGTGGCGGCCATTATGTGGGTCTTGCCCTCCACAAAAAGCTTCATTTCAAAAGCTTTGTCCTCAGATTTTTGCTGACCGTGTACCACAGAGGTGCGGTATTGGGGAGGTGGAAATTCCCGGGCAATAACCGCATACCCCTCTTCAAGATTTTTATAGTCCATTTTTTCGGACTCTTTGATCAAAGGGTAGACGACATAAACCTGACGTCCCGCTCGAATCTGCTCTTTCATAAAATGGAAAACCCTCAGACGTTGGTTGTCGTTAAAATGAAGGCTTTTTATGGGTTGTCGGCCGGGAGGCAATTCGTCGATTACCGATACCTCCAAATCTCCGTAGAGGGTCATGGCCAAGGTTCGAGGGATAGGGGTGGCGGTCATCACCAATATATGGGGAGGGGCCTCGTTTTTATTCCACAAACGGGCACGTTGATCTACCCCAAAGCGATGTTGTTCGTCAATCACCACAAAACCCAAATTGGCAAACTGCACCTTTTCTTCGATCAGGGCATGGGTACCGATCAGCAGGTGCAAAGTGCCGTCCGACAGAGCGTCCAATAATTTTTTGCGTGCTCCGCGTTTGGTAGCGCCGGTGAGCAGACCAACAGTTGTGGGCCCTTCTGCGGTAAGTTTGGATATGGAGGCGCAGTGCTGCTGCGCCAAAATTTCGGTAGGAGCCATTATACAAGCCTGAAAACCATTGTCCATAGCTATCAGGGCCGATAAAAGGGCCACTAAGGTTTTTCCGCTGCCGACATCGCCCTGCAAGAGGCGGTTCATTTGTTTTCCGCTGCCGGTATCGCTCCGAATCTCTTTGAGCACTCTTTTTTGTGCGTTGGTCAGCTCAAAAGGAAGGCGCCGGTAGCAATGGTCAAAATGTGCTCCGATTTTTATAAAGCATTGACCTTGCCGGGTAGAGAGGCGAAGGGCTTTTTGCTTGAGCAGATCAAGTTGAATATAAAACAGTTCCTCAAACTTTAGCCTTTGTTGGGCTTTAGATAACAGGTTGGAGTTGGCAGGAAAATGAATGTGGGTAAGGGCTTCGGATCGGGATAGTAATGAAAAGCGGCGGATCAGGGGAGGAGGGAGGGTCTCAGCAATTTGCCCCGATGATTTGGCTAAGGCATCTGCCATTAGCCGGCTAAAGAATTTTTGGTTGATTCCGTTGTTTTTTAACTTTTCGGTACTTGGATACAGGGCCTGCATAGAAGCTGATCCCTGCAAAGTATCGATCTGAGGCGGCTCTACTTCGGGATGTACCATATTCATGCTTTGGTTAAAGAGGGACACTTTGCCAAAAAGAACGTATTCGGTACCCATCTTCATCTTTTCTTGAATCCACTTAATTCCCTGAAAAAAAACTACTTCTATTTCGGAGACACCGTCAGTAAACGAGGCGGTCAATCGTTTTTTTGGCCCCACGCCCTGCACAGACATAGAGGTAAAGCGACCTCGGACTTGGACATAGCCCAAGTCGGGATGGAGTTCGCGGATGGCGTAAAAACGGCTCCTATCTATATAACGAAAAGGATAACAAGATAATAAGTCACCAAGGGTGTGAATGCCCAACTCTTTTTGTAGCAGCAAGGCGCGGCGCGGACCTACTCCGCTCAAAAATTGAAGGTTGGTATCAAAAGCGCGGGACATGATGACAAAGATATGGGATAATTTTGTACCTTGCGCCCCCAAATAGATATATATGCAACAAAAAATAACCGTAGGTATTACACAGGGAGACACCAACGGCATAGGCTATGAGGTGATTATAAAAGCGTTGTCCGACAATCGTATTACAGAAATATGTACGCCGGTAATTTACGGATCGTCCCGCTTTGTAGCTCAATATCGTAAAGGGATAGCGGGTGCGGATGGTTTTTCGGTAAATGTGATCAACCATCCGGCAGAAGCCCATTCCAAGCGCATAAATTTGATTCAGTGTGTGCCCGATACCTTAACCATAGAACCCGGTAAAAAGAGCTCCGACGGAGCCAAGGCGGCACTGGCAGCCCTTCAGGCAGCGGTGGCCGACTTAAAAGGGGCTAAAATTCAAGCATTAGTTACGGCCCCCTTTAACAAACAAACGGTAAGCGAAGGAGGCTTTGCTTTTCCAGGGCATACCGAATTTTTGGCCAATGCTTTTAATGCAACGCACTACATTATGATGCTCTGTTGCGATGCTATTCGGGTGGGGGTGGTAACCGGTCACCTCCCCTTAGCCGAAGTTTCGGCCCAATTGTCTACGGCGATGATCGTACAAAAAATGGCGCAACTCAACGAATCTCTTAAATCTGATTTTCAGATTAGCCGGCCAAAGATTGCGGTTTTGGGACTCAATCCTCATGCAGGGGACGGAGGAATTTTGGGGAGCGAGGAGCAGAAAGTGATTATCCCTGCCATAGAAGAGGCGACCAAAGAGGGAATCTTAGCCTTTGGCCCCTACCCCGCCGACGGCTTTTTTGGGGCGGCTCTTTATGGTCGTTTTGACGCCGTGTTGGCCATGTACCACGATCAGGGCTTGATTCCCTTTAAGACTTTAGCATTTTACCATGGAATCAATTACACAGCCGGACTTCCCATTGTCCGTACCTCTCCCGATCACGGTACGGCTTACGATATTGCCGGGACCGGAACTGCTTCTCCCGAATCGATGCTGGCTGCCCTCTATGCAGCCGTAGATCTCTATAAATCGCGGATGCAGTACCGCGACCTGCAAAAGAATGTTTTAAAACCGGTTCCTTTGGAGGGGCCGCAAGCCGGTTGATGTATCCTGTTTCCTTGTATACAGACGGAGCGGCCAAAGGGAATCCGGGCCCCGGCGGCTACGGCGTGGTGTTGGTCGGCGGCCCCTACCGCAAGGAGCTTTCGGGTGGTTTTAGCCTGACCACCAATAACCGTATGGAGTTGTTGGCCGTTATTATCGGCTTGGAAGCCTTAAAGATTCCGGGGTCGCAGGTAACTGTTTTCAGCGACTCTACCTACGTGGTCAACGCCATAGAAAAGGGGTGGTTGCTTAAATGGCAGGCCAATGGATTCAAGAGGGTAAAAAATAGAGACCTTTGGCTTCGTTT
>WRJW01000087.1 GCA_009778375.1 Bacteroidota bacterium | reverse complement strand
CTCCCCGCAAGGGTAGAAGAGGTACACCACGCCAAAGAAGAGGGGATCGTTTTTAAGATGCTCTCTAATCCCGTGGAAATATTGGGAGACGAAAAAGGGTGGGTTTCTGCTATCCGTTGTCAAGAGATGGAGCTGGGCGAACCCGATGATAGCGGACGCCGTGCACCGGTACCTGTTGAAGGAGCCTTTTTTCAAGAGGATTGCGATGTGGTGGTTATGTCGCTGGGTACATCGCCTAACCCGATTCTCTCTGCCACAACCCCGGGTTTACAGATGAACAAATGGAAGTGTTTGGTGGCGGACGAAAAGGGGGCTACCACCCGTGAGGGGGTTTTTGCAGGAGGAGACGCCGTAACAGGCGCTGCTACCGTGATTTTGGCGATGGAGGCCGGCCGTACCGCCGCCCGCGCGATACAGGAGTGGATAAGCGCTAAGGGCAAATAGTCGCCACTTGTCGGGCTACCGTATGCTCCGAAGAACGCATGGCTTCTAAGGTCATACTCAGCAGTTTATCCAATTCCCAACCCAACATATCGGCCCCTGCCCTAATGACTTCCCGCGAACATTTGGCGGCAAAAATTTTGTCGTTAAACTTTTTGCGAATGCTTTTTAACTCCATGTCGACAATGCTCTTGGAAGGGCGCATCAGGGCGGCTGCGCCCACTAATCCCGTCAATTCGTCTATGGCAAAAAGTACCTTTTCCATCTCGTGTTCCGGTTTTATATCGACCCTCATCCCGTAGGCGTGGGAACAGACAGAGCGAATAAAATCTGCTCCCAATCCGGCGTTCCGGAGTATTTCGGGGGCTTTGTGGCAATGCTCATCGGGGTACATTTCATAATCAATGTCGTGCAATAAGCCTACAAGTCCCCAATAGTCGGGGTCGTATCGCAATTCGCGGGCATACCACCTCAACGCTTCTTCTACCGTGAGGGCGTGCTGGATGTGGTATTTTTCTTTGTTATACTCCAAAAGGAGGTTAAGGGCTTCTTCTCTTTTCATGGCGTTATCAATCCAAAATTTTCTTTATACTGCGGGTTAATGGTCACGGGTAGTTTGCCCAAAAATTTTTGCGCTCCCGTAATGGCTTTGGCTGCGCTGATTTGGGCCTCGTCAGAATTATCGTAACATGCTACTACGGCGGCAAAACGGCCTAAATCCTTAAAATTGGCCAAGGCGTAGGGATTGGCAAAAAAGAGCAACACCACCGGATGCCGACTGTTTAGCTCCTCTAAAAAGTTAAGCATGGGTTCATCTATGGTAAAATTGACGTAAGAACGTCCGCGCGGCACATTATGATAGCCCACTACCACGGTTCCCGTATTGGGCAGCAGGGCGCTTAGCGAATCAAGTTGTTCCTGTGTTGCCGAGGGGCTGATTTGAAAGGCATTGATGGAAGCGTGACGGAATAGTTGTTCTTTAAAAGCACTTCCCTGCCCGATTTCGAGGTAGTTTAGGTCTGAGTCGGCTAAGGGCAATACGTTTTGGTTGGAAAGAAGCGTCAGGGAGGTTGCTGCCAATTGGAGGCGCAGCGACTTTGCCTCGACGGTATTCAGCTTTTCTATTATTCCGGAAGGATCAATGGGGGAGAATCCCCGATATAATCCCAAATCGTATTTGGTTTCCAAGATTTTTTTACATTTTTTTTGGATGAAGCGCTTGGAAACTTTTCCATTTTGAACGGCCTTTACAATCTCGTCGATGGATTTAGGAATATCCGGAGGGATTTCGAGCAGGTCGTTTCCGGCCAAAAGAGCGTTCAGGGCGACTTTATTGGGGTCTCCGTCTCGAATGGCCCCCCTCATTTCCAAACCGTCGGTAATAACCAATCCTTTGAATTTTAATTTTTTCTGGAGTAGATCCGTGCTGATTTTTTTGGATTGCGAGGCGGGCATATGGTCTTTGGAGAGGGCAGGCACCAACAAATGGGCGGTCATTACCCCTGTGGCTCCTCTTTTGATCAGTTCGCGAAAGGGATACAATTCGACGTCATTCAGACGTTGTTTGTTGTGCAAAATGGCGGGCAGTTCTTCGTGCGAATCTTTATCGGTGTCGCCATGGCCGGGAAAATGTTTGAGGCAGGTGAGCAATCCCCCGTCGAGCATCCCTTTCATACAGGCATACCCCTTTTCGGTAACCTTATATTTGTTCTCGCCAAAAGAGCGCATACTGATAACGGGGTTGTTGGGATTGATGTTGACGTCTACCACCGGAGCAAAATTAATGTGAACGCCAAGGAGTCGGCACTGGCGGGCTACTTCGGCGCCAAAATCGTAAATCAGCTGATTATCCTGAATAGCTCCCATGGTAAGCTGTCTGGGAAAATTAACTACGCTGTCTAACCGCATGGCTACCCCCCATTCGGCGTCCATGGTGACCAACAGGGGAATGTTGGCATGTTCCTGCATTTGATTCAACAGATTGAGGTACCGGGTAGGGGAGCAGAGACCCCAAATAATACCGCCGAGATGCTCATTTTTAATGGTTTCTAAAACTTTGTTGATGTGTTCTTCGCTTTGTTGGGGGTGGCAGGCAATCACAAATAACTGGGCGATTTGCTCCCTCAGGCTCATGGATTTTAGGGTCGATTGTACCCATTGCTGTTTGGTGGGCTGAGCGGGAGCCCAAACCGCAGCGACCAAGAGTACCAACAAGCCAAACAATAATTTCAGGTGTTTCATAGAGGTTGTTATTTTTTTATCAATGAGCCGAATATGCCCCGAATCAGTTGCTGTCCCTGTCGGCTCCCCAAAGTTTGAACCACGGTTCTGGCAATAACGGCGCCGGTTCCCGCACTCTTTTTGAGGGTAGTAGGGGTTCGGGTAGATGGCTTGGGTTTGGCCTCTGTTTTGGAAGGGAGCGGGGGGCGTTGCTGTTGTTGTTTTGGTTGCTGTTTTAGCGCTTCTTGCCGTTGCGCCTGCTGCTGCAATATTTCGTAGGCCGATATTCGGTCAAAATAGGCTTCGTATTTGCCGTGAAGGGGCGATTTTTGGATCAAAGCGGCGCGTTCTTCGTCGGTAAGGGGGCCGATTTGGGAGTGCGGGGGCAAGATAAAGGCGCGTTCTACCATAGAGGGGCGTCCCGCTTCGTCCAAAAAAGAGACTAAAGCTTCACCAACGCCTAATTCGGTGATTACTTGCTCGGTATTCAATTTTGGATTGGGCCTGAAGGTTTGTGCGGCCACCTTTACCGCTTTTTGGTCGCGGGGAGTGTAGGCCCGCAAGGCGTGTTGGATCCGATTACCCAATTGTCCGAGTACGTTGTCGGGAATATCGGAGGGACTTTGGGATACAAAATAGACGCCCACTCCTTTGGAACGAATCAACCGGACAATCTGTTCTATTTTATCGGTCAATACTTTGGGAGCATCGTTAAAGAGGAGGTGCGCTTCGTCAAAAAAGAAGACTAACTTGGGTTTGGGAAGGTCGCCCACTTCGGGCAATTTTTCGTACAAATCGGACAAGAGCCACAAGAGCAGGGTCGAATACAAAATGGGGGATTGCATCAATTTGTCGGCGGCCAAAATGTTGATCACTCCTTTGCTTCCGTGAGTGCGCATCAAATCATGGATGTCAAAATCGGGTTCTCCAAAGAAGAGTTTGCCCCCTTGGTCTTCTAAGGTCAGCAAGCCGCGCTGGATGGCTCCGATGCTCATACTCGAGACCGTACCGTAGGAAGTGGTGTACTCTTTGGCATTTTTGGCTACAAAGTCGAGCATGGAGCGGAGGTCTTTCAGGTCTATGAGCAGCAAGCCTTGATCGTCGGCAATGCGGAAAACCAAGTTGAGGGCGCCGCTTTGGATATCGTTGAGGTTGAGCAGGCGGGAGAGGAGGAGGGGGCCCATGCACGAGATAGTGGTGCGGAAGGGGTGGCCCAAACGGCCGAATACATCATAAAAAGATACCGGATAAGATTGAAAATCAAAATCAGTTAACCCAAATTCTTGGGTGCGTGCGGCAATGATTTTGTTCATAATGCCCGGCTTGCTAATCCCCGACAAATCCCCTTTTACGTCTGCCATAAATACGGGAATACCTTCTTCGCTAAAAGCTTCGGCCAAAACCTGAAGCGAAACTGTTTTTCCTGTTCCCGTGGCTCCGGCAATCAAGCCGTGGCGGTTGGCCATTTTAGCCGGTAAATGCACAGGCCCGGGTCCGTGTGCTACATATAATTGAACATCTGTCATGAAA
>WRJW01000086.1 GCA_009778375.1 Bacteroidota bacterium | reverse complement strand
CCTGCAATCCCGCAATTTTTTATTGTGCAGATTGGCTTTTTTAGCACGCTCGCGGGCTAACTTTTGGACCCCGGAGATGGCCTTGCGCTCTTTTTCGGATTCGAGTATTTTTTTAAGGAGGGCCTCGGCAATGGCCGCATTTTTGTGCAGGAAGTTGTCTAAATGTTCTTTAAGAAAATCGTTGATAAAGTTGCGCACAGACGGTCCTTCCGGTCCCATCTCTTTGGAACCCAATTTAGTCTTGGTTTGCGACTCAAACACCGGATCCTGTACGCGGATGCTGATGGCAGCCACTATTGATTGGCGCACGTCGGAAGGATCAAAGTCACGCCGGTAGAACTCTTTGATGGTCTTGGAAATAGATTCGCGAAAGGCCGAAAGATGGGTCCCTCCCTGGGTGGTGTTTTGGCCGTTGACAAAAGAGTAGATACTTTCGCCATAGCCGTTTCCATGGGTCAGTGCCACTTCGATGTCATCCCCCTTAAGGTATACGGGAGGATAGAGCGGCTCGTCGTTCAGGTTGTCGTTTAAAAGGTCCAACAACCCATTTTTGGAAATATATTCGGTGTTATTCAGTGCGATCCGCAGTCCGGCGTTAAGGTAGCTGTAGTTCTTGAGCATTTGCTCCATAAACTCTTCGCTAAATTGGTATGTGCCAAATATTTCAACATCAGGAACAAAGCGTACCAGCGTACCGTTCTTTTGGTCGCAAGGCAGGAGCTGATCTGCCTGGAGGCGTCCGCGTTCAAAAGAGGCGGATCTGCTCTGGCCGTCCCGGAAAGAGTGGATGTAAAAGGAGGAGGAGAGTGCATTAACCGCTTTGATTCCCACGCCGTTCAATCCAACCGTTTTTTGAAACGCTTTGCTGTCGTATTTGGCGCCCGTATTCATGGTGCCGGCAGCGTCGACTAATTTTCCCAAAGGGATGCCACGTCCATAGTCTCGGATGGCGAGGGCGTCCCCGTCCAGCGTAATGTGGATGGACTTTCCGTAGCCCATGGCAAACTCATCTACCGAATTGTCGACGACCTCTTTGAGCAGGACATAAATCCCGTCGTCGGGTGCCGATCCATCTCCCAATTTGCCAATATACATACCCGGCCGTTTACGGATATGCTCTTGCCATTCAAGGGTTTGAAAGTCTTTTTCGGTATAAGTTTCCGATGCGTTCATAATAGGATTTGAAAACGCAAAGGTAAACAAAAAGGGCATTGTACCTATCGTCTGCCCGTATTTTGTGGGGGAGCTGAAGGGGCACCTTCGCGGTACAATCCCTCTCGGGAGAGTATCTTGTCCTGCATGGCCAGATTGTAGAGTACAATAGCCATTACCACAGAAGTATGATCCATATATTCAGGAATGCTCATGTTGTAGGTATCCCTTTCGGTGTGCCAAATTTCGCCGTAGTTAAAATCGTATCCTTTGGGGTCTGCGGTACCAAAACTGACGGACGGCATCCCGTTCATGGTAAAATAGGCGTGGTCGGAACCGCCGGCAGTGGTGGGGCGTGGTTGCGGATCGCCGGTACGTTTGTTCAGGGTGAAAGGAAAGTCAGGGTTGATTTCGTTCAGTTGCTCGGTTGCCTTTTTAAAATCGTCGTACATGGCGGGAGGCACGGTGATGGAGTTGGCCACGGTGGGACCGCCATCACGGTTAAAATAGTTCGATATGTAGGGCCATTTATCCTGATTGTTTTCTACCCAATATTTGGAGCCCCAAAGCCCAAATTCTTCGCCTGCCCAGAGGCAAAAGAGGATTGACCTCCTTGGTTTTCCTTCTGCTGCCATAATCAGTCTGGCTGCTTCCAAATTAGGAGCTACGCCGGTCCCGCAGTCCACTCCTCCGGTGGCCACGTCAAAGGCGTCTAAATGGCCTCCGGACATAACGTATTCGTCGGGAAATTCGGTGCCGCGAATCATTCCGATTACGTTGTAGTAGGCTATTGGTCCCGGTCTAAAGTGGTTACGGATATCAAATTCTAATTGAAAGTTACGTCTTTCGGCCACTTTTTGGGCAATAATTTTGTATTGATTTTCGTCTAATTTAATGTCGGGACAGGTGGGCAGGTTGGTATAAAAATCCAAATCCATGATGTAGGCCCTGGAGTATAATGCCCTGATAGGCACGGCGCTCGATTGAATGGTGCCCAAGATGCCCGCTTCTACCATCTCTTTGTAAAAAAGGGCGGGAACATCTTCCCCTTCTTTTAAAGGAATCGGAGGTTTGCCGGAGTTGGCGCGGTTAATGCGGGTGATGGAGTCGTTGTAGCGGCTGATGGCTTCATTCTTTTCTATCGCCTCTTTTCGCCGCGTCTCTCCCCTTGCCGAAATATCCACAGGCCAGCCGTCGTTGGTGCCGGAGATAAGGACCCAAGCCCCTTTGAGTTTGCCTTTCATGGCTTCAAACTGGCGCCTTGTTTTGGGTTCAGCCACTACGTGGCCTCGCTGTACCCCTTTGGTGCCGGCGCTATAGGAGGGGGTGGCAAAATGGAGGATCATGCCGTCGTCGTCCAACATTTTTCCAAACCAGGGGCCGCGGTTAAATCCTACGGGTAATTCGCCTGCTTTCTGCACTTCTACTTCCAATCCCCAGTTCTTAAATAAGGTCGCAGCCCAAATGGTGGCTTGCTGGTAGGCATCGGAGCCAAGGATACGTCCTCCAATACGGTTGGTCAGTACGTCCAAATGGTTCATGGTTCGGTTGTCGGTTTTGGCGATTTGAATAATTTTATCGACAACCTTGTTCTCTTGTGCTAAAGCGCACCAAGGGATTTGCAGCAACAAAACGGTGGCTGCAAAGAATAGTAAACATTTTTTCATCGGTTTGAGGTTAAATGGTTTTTAACCCTCAAAGGTAATGAAATTTTTACTATCCCAACCAATGTTATGCCACAGCTCAATCCTTTTGCAAAACAGAGGAGATTTGTTTGGCCCAACCATGCGTGTTCTAAAAGGGTGGCTACCGAAAAAATGAATATGCCTGCCTGAAACAGGTGCTTTTTTATCTTTGTTAACATGCCTCAAATTCTTTCAGCTCCTTCAAACTCTCTCTTATTTGGTTAATGTGGTTGTAGTACAGTTTTTTGTAGGCAACAGGAACAAGGAAGCCTACCGCTGCAGACATGGCGATCATAAAAATAATGAGTCCCCAAACGATTTCGGATCCAATGGTCAGTTTGTAGTACAAATAATACCAAATGCTTAAATATATTATGCCCATAACGATTCCGTACATTTCGCACTTCCTAAGAATGTTTTGGTATTTCAAGATTTTTTCTGACACTTCTTTTACGGGCATATGGGCAAAGTCGATTCCTTTAAGTAAGCGGTACAGATAAATTTCGAGTGGCTCCATGAGTATGCATATCAGCATGAATATTAAGGGATAAATGATATAATAGCCTCCGGCTTCAAAAAATTGATAGGAAAGGAGGCAAAAGAGTAAGCCCAAAGGAATCATGACAAACCGGTAAAAATTTGCCGTCCTGATTAGTTTTGCAAGTGCGGTTTTTCCTTGATTTTTAAGCATTTCTTTTATTTTGTGGTCGCTGATTTGTTGTTTTTCTTTTAACAGGTCTACTTCCTGCCACATTTTTTTTACTTCTTCCGGTTCCATAATGTTACATTTTAAAGCTTTGTTTTAACTTTTCTTTGATTCTGTTGATTTTGGTAGATACATTGGTGGTAGTAATACCCATAATCTCGGCAATCTCTTTATAGGGGCGGTCTTCTAACCAAAGGAGCATCAGCGCGCGTTCCAATTTTCCCAACTGGTTAATACAGGCATATAGAGCGGCAATGGACTCGCGGTCTTCTGCATATACCTTAATGTCCGGCGTAATGGCTACACAGGTCGGCCGACGCGTGTTTTTTCTGTAGTACGAAACGCAGGTGTTTAAGGCAATGCGGTAGATCCATGTAGAGACCTGACTCTCTTTGCGGTAATTGGGGAAAGCCTTCCACAAATTCAAAACCACCTCTTGAAAAAGGTCTTCTATTGTGGCGGTTTGGTCGGTATAGAAAGAAGTTACCTTATAAATAATACGGTTGTACTCACGTATCATATTCAAAAAGTCGGCCTCTAATTTTTGTTTGTCCATCTGTTGTTATGAGTTTTTCTACCCTATTAGTCGTAAAGAGGGGAAAAATGTCACATTTCTAAAGAAATCTTC
>WRJW01000085.1 GCA_009778375.1 Bacteroidota bacterium | reverse complement strand
AAAAAAATAAAAACGTTGCATCGGCACGTAAAAAAATTAGCAAATTCCTCGCATCGGCTGTAAATCGGGTGCCATAATCAGTTGGGCTTCGGTGGCGGCCTGTACCTCTTCTACCGTAAATTCGGGGTGGACCTCTTTTAACACAATCCCTTGAGGGGTAATTTCCATGACGCCCATTTCGGTAATGATCATATTTACCTGACCGGCAGCCGTTAAAGGCAGGGTGCATTTTTTAAGGATTTTGTGCATCCCCTTAGCCGTATGCTCCATAGTGAGCACCACTTTTTTAGCCCCTATCAGCAAATCCATCGCCCCTCCCATACCGGGGGTTAATTTGCCGGGGATCATCCAGTTAGCCAAATCGCCCTTTTCGTCGACCTGCAAAGCGCCCAAAATGGTGAGGTCTACGTGCCCGCCCCGGATGATGAGGAAAGAGGTGGCGCTGTCAAAAGATACTGCGCCCGGAAGGGCCGTAATGTAACCTCCGCCCGCATTGACAAAATTGAGGTCTTCTGCCCCGGGTTCCGGAGCAGGACCCATCCCCAGCAGGCCGTTTTCGGATTGTAGGGTAACGTGTACATTTTTAGGAAGATAATTGGGAATAAGGGTGGGCAGTCCAATGCCAAGGTTTACCACATCGCCGTCTTTCAACTCTAAGGCTGCACGTTTAGCGATCACTTCTCTGATCTGATTTTTATCCATAATATGCTGTATTTATTTGTTTTTCATTCGTCGAGCCACTTCCTGAGCAAGGTATGAGGCCGCATCGTCGGCGTAGGTATTCATGCCAAAACCGGCATCAAAGCCCAATTCTTTGGCCAATTCGTGGGAAATACGGGGGCCGCCGCAAACTACAATCAGTTGGGTGCGCAACCCTTCGGCGTCTAACATTTCGATCAACTCCGTCATATTTTTTACGTGTACATCTTTTTGGGTAACCGTTTGGGAGACCAACAGGGCGTCGGCATGGACTTCGAGGGCTTTTTTTATCAACTCTTCGTTGGGTACCTGACTGCCCATGTTGATGGCGGTAATCATCTCGTAGCGCTCTAAACCGTAGTGCCCTGCATACCCTTTCATATTCATGATCGCATCAATGCCTACCGTGTGGGCATCGGAACCGGTGCTGGCGCCTACTACCACGATTTTACGGCCAATGTGTTCCTTGATATAGGCATCTGTTTCGGCCATAGACCAGGTGGTGCTTTCTACTTTTTGGACTTTAATCCGGGTAAAATCGACGGTATGAGCCGTATTGCCGTAACAATTAAAGAAGGTAAAACCTTTGGTCAATTCCTTGTAAAAGACCACTTGCGGCTGATCGAATCCCATCTTGTATAATAATTGTTTGGCGGCCTCAATAGCCTCATCGTTACAGGCAACGGGCAAGGTAAAACTGATTTGGGTTTTACCGTCGTTCATGGTATCGCCGTAAGGCTTTACCTTAGTCAAATCTTGGGTTTTATCAAAATCTTTGCTTGAGGTTGAATATAGTCCTGCGCTCATTATTAATCTTTTTTCATTATTGATATAAATGGATTCATATAATTCAGGCCTTTTTTACACACGCCATCAAGACCTTTACCTCCGGTCCTACTTCTTTTCACCGCTCCAAATATTCCTTTTTCCAAAGCGGCAAATAACCCTTCTTTTCCGACTTTATCCAACAGGTCACAGGCATTATCCAAGACTTCAGCGGCACGTTTGGCTATCATTCCATCCTCCTTAAAAGTGACCTCGTCGCCTATTGATTTTAGATTTTGGAAGATGTACCGTGCATTCTCGATGGCCAAAAATCGGTCGCTCATAAAGGGGGTATGGAT
The DNA here is from genome assembly GCA_009778375.1 of Bacteroidota bacterium. Taxonomy (GTDB): domain Bacteria; phylum Bacteroidota; class Bacteroidia; order Bacteroidales; family UBA932; genus WRBG01. Next base: position 2,323 of record WRJW01000085.1, on the reverse strand, counting down.
CGCTTCGGTGGGCATACCCAGTAATTGAATGCCTTGTTGCGTCCAAATGCCAATCATGTTAAATAACGCATCCTGAAGATGACCTCTAAAGATATTGCCGGTCATGAATTTGGTAGGCGGCATATACTTGAGGGGAGCATCTGGAAAAATTTCCCGTGTCATTTGGGCTTGGGCCAATTCGTATAAAAAACCGTTTTCTAATTCGGGATCCATTTCAAAAGCATGTCCCAGCCCCATTTGATCGGGCGGAAGTCCGGCAAAGAGCGCTAATTGTTCGTTAATCAGGTCTGAGGCTAAAACAGTATGCGCTTCTTCATAAGCGTCTGCGGTAGTCAGGTAGTTATCTTCTCCCGTATTGATAATCACGCCGGCAAAGCCGTTGATGATACGGGAAAAATACTGGTCAATCAAGGTGCGCTGCATATTGATGTCGCGAAAGAGGATACCGTAGAGGGCGTCGTTCAACATCACGTCCAATCCTTCGAGGGCTCCTATAACGGCAATTTCGGGCATACATAAACCGGAACAGTAGTTGCAGAGGCGGATGTAACGGCCTATTTCAAGGCCAACTTCATCCAAAGCCTTACGCATAATTCGGAAATTCTCCTGCGTGGCAAAAGTGCCGCCAAAGCCTTCGGTAGTGGCGCCGTAAGGTACGTAATCCAATAAGCTTTGCCCGGTGGTCCTGATCACTGCAATAATATCGGCGCCTTGACGTGCGGCGGCCTGAGCCTGTACCACATCTTCGTAAATATTACCGGTGGCTACAATCACATAAATATAGGGTTGGGCTCCAGCTCCGATTTGGGCAATCAACCCCTCGCGGCGCTTGCGGTTGGCGGTGATGCGTTCAATGCCTCTGTTTATGTATGGCTGTAATACTTGGTGGATTTCCGAAACGGAAGCGGAGGGAAAAGCGCAGAGGTCTATCTTGCCGATTACTGCCTGCTCCGCTATCTCCTGAGGCGTCCGTCCGGTGGCCAATACCGCATTACCCATCACAAACACGATACCATCGTGCAATCGCCCTTCTTCTTTGAGGCAGTCTACTACTACATTGGGCAAGGGCACCTGATTTTCATCCACTCCGTCTATGCCCAAAAGCCGACATAAAGTACGTTCTACGGCCACGGTGGTGTATTCATTTACAAATTGTTGCACTCCCGTAGCAATCTGTTGCGCCTTTTCTTTGGCTTGAGCCACTTTGGTAAAATCCAATCCTAATTTACTTTGCATATCCTTACTGTTCATTTATTTTCTATCATCATAATGTCATACACCGGTACATGCAGCGCTTCCTCCATCCGCTCTTTTAGGCGTAGAGGGTCAATATGCGCCCCCTCGGGAGATACCGGATTGGTACATACGGCCAGCAACCTTGGTTTTTGCAAGACTTCTATACACCCCCCCTTGCGCACAAACCGATTGTACGTCAGGGCAGAAAAAAAGAGTTTGGAAAAATCGCTTACGATTAACCTGACGCCCTCCAACATTTTCAGGAATCCGTCTGTGACGGCTCCGGCCACATAAATCGAAGAATGTCTTGATATTACTCTTTTTTCATCCACTCCAAGGGTAAACACCGTATCGGCTACCTTTTCTATCTTATCCTGACCTTCTGACAACAACCAGATTCCACTGTCGAAGGGAGAGAGCAGATCGTACAGGTAAGAAGAGACGCAAGGGAGGTTAATCAAGGTGCAGCGAAATTGAGTACGGCGAATCAACTCGGGCAGCTGGGCACAGCAGGCTGCTCCGGTAGACAAAATCATGGCGTCGGTAACGGCAGGAGAAGCTAAGCTCATACGCGACAAGGCTCCGTCCACCAAAGTAAGTTCCACCCCATAAGGAGGCATGGCCCTGATGACTTCGCGCAACCATGCCGAATCCGAAGGACCAGAAAGTACCACTTTACCCGATCCTTTGGCCCTGGCGGTAATCAGACGCCCCAAGGGGGTACTTCGTTGCGATACCGATAAGCGTTCTGCAGGAAATTCCCGCTGTTCAAAATCCCTTTCCGAAGTCACAAATACCACCCCTTCGTGGAGCATGATTCGAGGCTTGGGGGTATCGTACAAAACATCGCGCTCCTCGCCATCTACGCCAATCGAAGTCAGGGCAATAGTACACCCCTCCTCCCGCAGACGACGGACGGCATAATTCAGGCAGGTCGTTTTGCCGGTATTTTTGGCCATACCCACAATCGACACGCTGTGAAACTCTTTTATTGCATTGATGAAAGGCATTTATGTCAAAAACGCTATTGTTTTCCATGACGCTCCTTGCGGGCCAAGTGTTCCGGCTCCAGCGAAAGGCGGTCGCC
>WRJW01000084.1 GCA_009778375.1 Bacteroidota bacterium | reverse complement strand
AAATTAAAGAGCGCGTTAAGTCAGAACCAGTTGTTTACCCTTACGGCCGGAGGTTTTTCCGTGCCCATTACCCTCGGGGGAGATACTGCCGACTTGAGTTCTATCCTCTCTCAAACCAGAGTTTTTGCCGACAGCGTCTATATTCCCCTTTCGCGTTTTGTGGTCGAAACGAGGGGGCGCGATTTTAAAAATATTACGGCAGGGGTAGAGGGGGCCTATTATCCCCTCCCCGTGACGGTAAAAAATAACCGGATAAAGAGCGCCATGGCCCAAATTGATCAAGCCGTAAAGTCCGATCCCGAATTTGAAGTCAATTTTAGCGGTTCGTGGTTCTCCAACCAAAAAATGATGTCGGAGTTGCTGATTATTTTAACGGTAGCCTTTTTGCTCCTCTATTTTATTCTTGCCGCTCAGTTTGAGTCGCTGATTCAGCCGCTGATTATTTTGTCGGAAATTACCGTAGATATTTTTGGGGCCTTTTTACTCCTTTGGATATGCCGCGTGTCGCTTAACTTGATGTCTTTGATTGGATTGGTGGTTATGTGCGGGATTGTGATCAACGATTCTATTTTAAAGGTAGATACCATCAACCAACTGAGGCGGGAGGGGCGCGGACTCCTTCATGCCGTCATGCTGGCCGGGACACGCCGGATTAAAGCCATTCTGATGACGAGTTTGACCACCATATTAGCGATTGCTCCCTTTTTGGTAACGGGCGATATGGGCTCCGATTTGCAGTACCCCCTCTCTTTGGCCCTGATTGGAGGGATGGTGGTGGGTACTTTGGTGAGTCTCTTTTTTGTGCCGTTGCTCTATTACACAATTTATGCCAAACGGTAAACCCTGGATATCTGCCTTTTCTACCATTTTGGTAATGTTGGTGCTGATGACCATCGGCGCCGGCGTCATTCCTTTGCTGAGTCTCCAATTTACCCCCGGAGAAAAAACGCAGTACATTTCGGTCAATTTTAGCTGGCCCGAGGCATCGGCCAAGGTGATTGAGCAGGAGGTGACGTGTAAAATAGAGGGGCTGCTGGCCGGTATTCGCGGAGTTCAAAAAATTACCTCAAGTTCTTTTAAAAGTCAAGGTTCCGTGACCTTGACCCTCAAAAAGGGGGTGGATATGTCGGCGGTGCGTTTTGAAATCTCTTCGCTGATCCGCCAGATATACGCCAAACTTCCCGATGGGGTGAATTACCCCTCCCTCTCCCTCTCCGCTGCCGGTTACCGCCCCCAATCGATCTTAGTCTATACCTTTAACGCCGACATGTCGCCCCTTGATATTCAGAACTATGTGGAACGCCATATTACCAACAAACTCTCCAAAATCGAGGGGATCAACAGCGCACAACTCACCGGAGCCAATCCCTTTTACTATGAGGTTGCCTGTGATCCCGAAAAGATGAGGATTTTGGAAATTTCCGCTAACGATATCATGCAAGCCCTCCAACTGCGCTTTGGAACGGAACGGGTGGCGGGATCGGCTGTTATTGAGGAGTCAGCCGGAGAACAAATTTTGGTAAAGTTAGAGCACGGAGGTCAATGGAACGATTTTGAGCATATTTACGTAAAAACTTCGGGTCGGCGCCAAGTTTACCTTGGAGAGATTGCCCAAATCAGTTATAAAGAACAACAACCCTCTTATTATTTCAGGTTAAACGGATTAAATACCGTGGATATGGCGATCTATCCAGAACGGGGCATCAACACCTTGAGTTTAACCCAAAAAGTAAAGAAGGTAATGCGGGAAGCCGAAGCCGATTATCCTCCCCATTTTACCTCCCTACTGCGCTACGACACCTCTAAAGATATAATGAAAGAGCTGAACAAGATTTTTTTAAGGACTGCGCTGGCCACCCTCATCCTGCTGGTGTTTGTTTTTGTGGTGAGCAGGAGTTGGAGGTATTTGGGGATTATTATGTTGACTCTTTTGGCAAATGTATTGGTTTCTTTCCTGTTTTTCTATTGGTTTGACGTCGATATTCACATCTATTCCTTGGCCGGCGTTACCGTCTCTTTGGGAATGGTGATCGATTCCTCTATTATGATGATTGACCACTACGGCTATTACCGCAACAAAAAAGTCTTCCTCTCTATCTTTGCGGCGCTGCTTACTACCATCGGCTCCTTAATTGTCGTCTTCTTTTTGCCCGAAAACACCAAATTGATACTGGCAGACTTCTCCAAAGTCATCATGATCAGCTTGAGTGTCTCCTTAGCCATTGCATGGTTTTTTATTCCCGTATTGGTAGATCGCTATCCCATTCGAACCAAAAAAGTGAAGGCCAAAAGGTGGCAACTTGGGGTAAGCCGTTTTTACCAACGGACGATTCTTTTTTTACGTCGATGGCGCTGGGCCCTCCTCATCGTGGGCGTATTGGGATTTGGATTGCCGATTCAGTTTTTACCTACGGTATTGAAAGATACCAAAGGGGTACAGGAAACCGAAGGATGGCGAGGGTTTTATAACCGAACGATTGGGGGCAACTGGTACCAAACCAAAGGCAAGCCCTTGCTTGAGCCTGCGTTGGGAGGCACTTTGAGGCTCTTTACTAAAAACAGCACCCGTTTTGGATTTCGAGATCCCAGTCGTTTGTCGATCAGCATCCGCGCCTCCATGCCAGAAGGATCCACCGTTGCCCAGATGAATGCGGTGATGAAAAGCATGGAAAACTACGTGAGCCAATACGATCAGGTAGATATGTTTGAAACGCGGATTCAGGAACGCAGCGCCTCCATGACCGTCACTTTTAAAAAAGAGTATGAATACAGCGGTTTTCCCTTGCAACTCAAACAGGAGATCATTTACCGGGCCACGATTGCAGGCGCCGCCAACTGGTCTGTGTCGGGTATTGACGATCAATCCTTTAGCAATCAAATCTATTCGGGAGAATATTACAGCTATCAGATACTGTTTTCGGGCTATAATTACGACAAACTCTACGAATTGGCATCGGCCTGCGCCGCCCGTCTCGAAGAAAACAGGAGAATAAACAGAACCTTGGTATACAGTACGTCCAATGATGGCTATTCCAGTGCCCAAGTCAATACCGAATTTTATATCGACTATAATCAGGAGCAAATCGCCTATAATAAATGGTCGCTGAATGACTATTATGTTTTCTTGAGGCAGCAGTTGCTTAATGCTCCGGCGGGAAGGATCTATGAAAACGGCGCGGGTGTCGACATTCAGTTGGTATCGGCCCAAAAAGATGCTTTTGACGTTTGGCATATAGCACACGACCTCTTAGATATTAACGGTCGGCAAATGAAACTCTCCGAATTGGGCAGCATAGAAAAAAGACGGACGGGCAACAACATTTATAAAGAAAATCAGCAGTACCTTTTGCGGGTGGGCTTTGATTTTGTGGGGACTTCTACCTTGGCCAACAAAGTATTGGAAGATGAATTGACCTTGATGAAAAGCCTGCTTCCGGTGGGATTTAAAGCAGAAAAACCGAGTTACGGAGGGTGGTGGGATCCGGCAAACAGCAAGCAGTATTGGTTGCTCTTTTTGGTGATTGCTGTCATTTATTTTATGTGCGCCATTCTCTTTGAATCGTTAAAACAACCCTTTGTGATTATATCGCTGATTCCCCTCTCTTTTATTGGGGTCTTTTTGACTTTTAATCTGTCGGGGTTTCACTTTGACCAGGGGGGATTTGCCTCCATGATTTTGCTTTGCGGGATTGTGGTCAATGCGGGCATCTATTTTATCAACGAATACAACCTGATTACCAAAAGAAAGTCCAACCTCTCCGCCATTCAGCGCTATGTAAAGGCCTTTAACCATAAAATTACGCCCGTTTCCCTGACGATCCTTTCTACGGTTTTGGGACTGATTCCCTTTTTAATGGAGGGCCCCAAAGAGGTCTTTTGGTTTTCGTTTGCGGTAGGGGCCATGGGAGGCATGCTTTTTTCTTTTGTCGCATTATTTGTATATTTACCCGCTTTTTTACCTAAAAATTAGAATATGAAAAAACGATTTTTTTATTTTTGTGCAGCTATTATGCTGACGCTCTGTATGGCGTGTGGTTGCGCACCGCGTCAGGAACAGGGCAAACAACAACAATGGGCGATTGCCCTTCACGGAGGAGCCGGAGGTATTTCCGGAGCCCA
>WRJW01000083.1 GCA_009778375.1 Bacteroidota bacterium | reverse complement strand
CCCAACAAGCAGAAAAGCTCATGATGAATAAAGCCCAAACCCTTTTGCGCGACTCCAAAAGCGCCCGTTGGTTGGTATTGCTTTTGATTGCCGCCACCATGTATGCCGCCTACTTTTTTGCCGAGGTATTTCCGCCTATCTCGCCCTTTATCCGAGATAGCCTGCTGGGTTGGAGCGATGCAGAGTACGGTTCCTATTCGGGGGCCTACTCTCTGCTTTGTGTCTGGGGCGGATTGATTGTGTGCGGCGCTTTGTTGGATAAATGGGGTACGCGCGTTACCGGAACAATCTTTGTGGCCTCCATGTTGGCCGGTTCCCTGATTGTTTTGTATGCGGTTTCGGATGGGTTTAACACCGGAAGCGGAGCCATTTATAGAATCTTATCCTCTTGGTTCCCCAAATCAAAACCCTCGGTAATCTTAGCGGTAGCCGGCTATTCGATCTTTGGATTGGGGGCCGAAATTGCGGGAGTGGCCGTAACCAAGTCTATTGCCAAATGGTTCCGCGGCAAAGAGGTGGCGACCGCCATGAGCCTGCAGCTTTCGTTGGCCCGTGTGGGATCTGCTTCGGCCTACTGGATTATCCCCTTTTTATTACCCAAAGGAGCTTCCGACATCTCCCTAACTTTTGGCCAGATTGCCTGGCCGGTACAATTTGCCCTCTTTTTGCTTTGCGTGGGCTTGCTCACCTTTCTTATTTTCTGTTTGATGGATAATAAGTTGGATAAACAGGAGGCATACGCGGCAGAGAAAGACCCCGAGGATGAATTTCACTTTTCCGACGTATGGCGCATTCTTACCAATAAGTATTTTATTATGATTGCATTGCTTTGCGTCTTTTTCTACTGCTGTGTGTACGGGTTTGATAAATTTGCCATTATGATGCTTTCCGACAAATTTAAGATCGCCCCCGATGTGGCCTCGTATATGATGTCGCTTTTACCCTTTGGCGCCATGCTCTTTACCCCCGTCTTTGGCACCATCTGCGATTTTAAGGGGAAGGGAACAAAGTTGATGATCCTTGGATCCTTTATTGTGTTGTTTGTCCACTGTCTCTTTGCCTTTGGACCCGAGCAGCCTTTTTATGGCTTTGCAGCCATTACCATTCTGGGGATTGGCTTCTCCTTAGTGCCGGCCGCCATGTGGCCCACTGTGCCCAAGATTATACCCCAAAGTAAAATGGGAACGGCCATATCTTTGATCTACTGGGTACAAAATATTGGTCTGTGGGGCGTGCCCATCATTGCCGGAAAGGTCTTACAGGCCACCCACCGCAATTATCTCTTTTTTGAGTTCATTTTTATTACCTTGGGATTGTTGGCCATAACCACCTCCTTTATCTTAAGCAGATCGGATCCGGAGCATAAGTACGGATTGGATTTGCCCAACAAAAAGAAATAATAACCTTTTAATTGATACAACGATGAATGTTTGGTGGGAATCTTTGGATATGTTTTTAAAAATAATGTGGGGAATTGCCATTCCTGTTAGCGTTATTTTTATCATTCAATCGATTATGACCTTTGTGGGTATGGGCGATCACGGGGATGTATCGGGAGACGCCGATGTGGACGCAGACGCCCAAATGCCCCTGCACTTTTTTACCTTTAGGAACTTGGTCAATTTTTTTCTTGGCTTTTCCTGGACCGGTATCTCTTTTTACGCGACCGTCGAAAACAGAGCCTGGCTCACCTTGCTTGGGGTGGGGGTCGGCTTGGTATTGGTCGCTATTGTGATGTTGCTTTTGTACGGCCTCAGTCGGGCGGTGCAAAGCGGCAATATTGATATTCGCAATGCGGTAGGACGCACGGCCACCGTCTATTTTCCGATTCCTGCGGCAAGGGGAGGGAGCGGGAAGGTGCAGATGAGCATTCAGCAAGCGGTGCGCGAGTACGATGCCATTACCGACGCGGAACATATTTTGCCCACCGGCCGTATGGTTCGGGTAACCGCGGTGGTCGACTCCGGCACTTTAATCGTTGAACCTGTTTAAAAATTTTATTATGACACCCGTAGCACTTTATGTAGTATTTGCAGTAGTCGTTTTTGTAGCCTTTGCCTCCGTATTGTCGCGCTACAAACGTTGTCCGTCGGACCGAATTTTGGTCGTATACGGAAAAACCGGCAAAAATAAGGAGGGCGACGCCAATTCGGCCAAATGTATCCACGGAGGGGCGGCCTTTATCTGGCCCGTATTCCAGAGTTATTCCTTTTTAAACCTTACCCCTATTCCTATCGAATGTAACCTTACCAACGCCCTGAGCAAGCAGAACATCCGTGTAGACGTTCCCTGTCGCTTTACGGTGGGTATCTCTACCGACCCCGACAATATGACCAACGCAGCCGAGCGTCTGCTGGGCCTTTCGTTGGAAAACATTCAGGATTTAGCCAAAGATATTCTCTTTGGGCAGTTGCGTTTGGTAATTGCCACCATGGATATTGAAGAGATCAATGCCGACCGCGACAAATTCCTGATCAACGTGAGCCAAAACGTAGAATTGGAGTTGCGTAAAATCGGACTGAAACTCATCAATGTAAACGTTACCGACATCCGGGACGAATCGGGCTATATTGAGGCTTTAGGAAAAGAAGCCGCCGCCAAAGCGATCAACGAAGCCAAGAAGAGCGTAGCCGAACAAAACCGGTTTGGAGAGATTGGTAAAGCCGAAGCCGACCGCGACAAGGACATTCGTATTGCCGAAACGCAACGCGATACCCGTGTACGAACCGCAGACGCCAATGCCACCGCCGTTCAGGGAGAGAACGTGGCTAAGGTATCGATTGCCAACTCAGACGCCGAACGCCGCGAACGGGAGGCCGAAGCGATGCGCCGAGCTACCGCCGCAGAAAAAGTCCAAAGCGCCAAAGCGTTGGAAGAGGCGTACGCTGCCGAGCGTCAAGCCGAAGTGGTGCGCGCTGAGCGTGAACGCGCCGCCCAAACCGCCAACATTGTGGTGGCCGCCGAAATCGACAAGCAAAAGGTCATTATCGAAGCCGAAGCCGAAGCCGAAACTTTCCGTCGCAAAGCCAAAGGCGAAGCCGACGCCATTTACGCCAAAATGGAGGCCGAAGCGCGAGGGATCAACGAAATCCTTACCAAACAGGCGGCCGGTTTTGCCAAAATCGTAGAAGCAGCCAATAACAACGCCGAAAAGGCGGTGTTGATGATGATTTCCGATAAACTTCCCGAACTTGTTAAGACGCAGGTAGAAGCCATTAAGAATATTAAGATCGACAAGATTACCGTTTGGGATGGCCAGGGACAAAACGCCAACGGAAAGACGGCCACCGCCAACTTTCTGTCGGGCTTGATGCAGGCTGTTCCACCATTAAATGACCTCTTTAACCAGGCGGGTATGCAACTACCTAAATATTTGGGCGAAGTAAAAGAAGAAGCGGAAGAAGAGCGGGAGGCAGAGGCCCAAAAGCCTGAAGAGAAAGAGGAGTAATAAGCGTAAAGCGCAAGAGGATTAATCGTAAAGATAATACTTTGCCGACTGCGCTTTAAACGAATAGTCGTCTTTGTGCCAATAGACTTTAATGTCGTCAAAGATATAGCGTTTAGAAAACTCTTCGTAGATAAAATCGGCTCCGGCCACTTGGTTCCACATACGGATTCGGGAGGGAGCCAGTTTAAAGAAATCAAGGCGGGGATTCAGTTTGTACATCTCCTGCATAATGTAAAACTGAATATCGGAGAGTACCGCTTCTTTATAGTCGGTCAGGTGGATTTGTACCCCCTGATAGTCTTTGTCTTTTCCCACAGAGTAGTAGGGTTTGAGGTATATGGGTCTAAAGTGAACGCCTTTTAGATGCAAATCGTTGAGGCGATTGGATAGTATTTCTGCCGGAATAGAATCGGTGGCGACTAACTGGAAAGGCAAAGTATACCCCACGCCGATAGAAACTACGCCCAATTCGCCTAAGATTCCGGTGACCACATAAAAGAAAGAGGATATGGATTCAGGAATGTGTGGCGAAGTGAGGATCCACTGGAGGCCTGTTTGGGTAAAATCCATGCTGCGCTTCCAACCTTCCATCGGGACTACGGTCAATTTGCATTTGCCCTCCAACATTCTTTCACCGTTAAGCATTTGGGCTAA
>WRJW01000082.1 GCA_009778375.1 Bacteroidota bacterium | reverse complement strand
CGCATCAAAAAGCACGAACTGACGCGCAAGGATAAAGAAGAAGACCGGATGATCCACGTGCGTATTCAAAATGCCAATGTAGAACCGGTATTCTTTGCCTACCCCGATGTGGCCGAGATCAACCAAATCGTAGAAAAAATCGTACACAGCCAACCGGCCGAATACGATTTTGTGGCCGAAGACGGTTTTGGGCACCATTTTTGGCCGATTAACGACGATGCTATCAACCAACGGATTACCAAAATCTTTGCCGGCATCCCCGCCCTCTATGTCGCCGACGGCCACCACCGTACCGCTGCTGCCGCCTTGGTAGGAGCGGAAAAACGCAGAGAGAATCCGCACCATACCGGCGCCGAAGAGTATAACTATTTCTTGGCCGTTGTATTCCCCGAAAGTCACCTCAAGATTATCGACTACAACCGCGTGGTCAAAAATCTCAACGGCCGTACGCCTCAGGAGTTTGTGGCCGCTCTCCAAAACGATTTCACGGTAACGGAAAAAGGCGCGACTATCTATGCCCCGACCGGACTGCATAACTTTTCGATGTATGTAGAGGGCCAATGGTATTCCCTTACCGCCAAGAGTGGCACCTACAACGACGCCGACCCCATTGGGGTGCTCGACGTTACGGTCATCTCCGATTTAGTCTTTGACAAACTGTTGAATATCAAAGACCTCCGCACCTCCAAAGAGATTGACTTTGTGGGCGGTATCCGCGGTTTGGGCGAACTCAAACGGCGCGTCGACAGCGGCGAAATGGCGGCAGCCTTTGCCCTCTATCCCGTGACGATGCAACAACTCATCCGTATTGCTGACACCGGCAACATCATGCCCCCCAAAACCACCTGGTTTGAGCCTAAGCTACGGAGCGGGATTGCCATACATAAACTTTGCTGAATCCCAATAATTATGCTTAACTTTGCGGAGTATGGAAACCGTATCCGCAGAGAGCGTCCGTATGCAAAAAGTACTCCGTCAATTGGAAGAATGGGGTATTTGTGGTATTCTTTATACCCATCCCCCGCTTCCTACCGTTGAAATAGCCTTGGCCTACTGGAAAGATATTCCCGAAGCCACCCACTGTAAAAACCTCTTTTTTCGCAACCACAAGGGAGACAAGCACTACTTAGTGATTTTTGAATGCTCCAAGCAATTAAACATACGCGATTTGGAGCAGCGACTCAAACAGGGCAAACTCAGTTTTGCCTCTGCAGAACGTATGCATAAGTATTTGGGCGTTACTCCCGGGTCGGTTTCACCCTTTGGATTAATCAACGATCAACATCACGAAGTATCTCTATTTATTGACAAACAACTTATGAGTGTCCCCTCCCTTAGTTTTCACCCCAACGACAACACCGCTTCTGTGGTGATTTCAACAGCAGATTTTATACGTTTCCTCGCATATTGCGGAAATAAATATGAGCTAATTTCCTTTGACGATTAATCATCCTAAACACTATACCTCTATGAAACCCTTAAAAATTTTCCTTCTTCTAATCACTACACTCTTCTTCTCCCTTGAGGGATTGGCCCAAACCGCCCTTACTTTAGAGATGATCTATAAACAACGTTCGCCCATTGCTACCCAAGGGCTTACCGGTATAAAATGGCTCAAAGACGGCAATGGATACAGCCGGATAGAGCCCAATGAGGAATCAGGCGGAGTTGATATTATTCGATACGATGCGGCCACCGGAAATAAGAGTACATTGATCTCTGCCTCCCAACTTGTTGTCACAGAAACGGGAAAACCCCTCCTCATTTCGGACTATTTTTGGTCGACCGATAATCAAAAGATGTTGATATTTACCAATACCAAACGGGTATGGCGTTATAACACCAAAGGCGATTATTGGGTATTGAACCTTAAAGACGGTTCGCTTAAACAATTAGGCAACCATTTACCCGTCTCCTCCCTGATGTTTGCCAAGTTTTCGCCCGACGACACCCAAGCCGCCTACGTCAGCGAAAATAACATTTATGTAGAAGAACTGGCCACCGGCGTCGTTACCCAACTCACCTTTGACGGGAACAAAGATATGGTCAACGGCACCTTTGACTGGGTGTATGAAGAAGAGTTCAGTTGCCGAGACGGATTTCGCTGGAGTCCGGACAGTAAGTCCATTGCCTATTGGCATTCCGACACCAAAGGCACGGGCGTCTTTTACCTGATCAATAACGTAGATTCGATTTATCCCAAAATCATTCCTTTACCCTACCCCAAAGTCGGCACTGCAAATTCGGCCGTACAGATCGGCATCGTCTCTATCAAGGGAGGAGCCACCCAATGGATTCCCATACCCGGAGATCCACGCAACCACTACCTCCCGCGCATGGATTTTATTCCCAACAGCAACGAGCTGATGATTCAGCAATTGAACCGCGCACAAAACGTCAATAAAATTTGGATTGCCCAAGTAGGCAGCAACAAGCTCGAAAACATCTTTACCGACACCGACGAGGCGTGGTTAGACATTCGGGACAACATTTATTGGATCGACAACGAAAAATTCTTTACGTGGACGGGAGAGCTGGAAGGTTGGCGGCACATCTATTTGATCAGTCGGGACGGAAAAACCGTCAGGCCGGTTACCAAAGGGAATTATGATGTGGAGAGCGTGTCCGGAATAGATTTGAAAGGGGGATACCTCTACTTTACCTCAACCATGGACAATTATACCCAACGAAACCTTTACCGAGCCAAAATCAAGGGAGACGGCAAAGCAGAGCTCGTCAGTCCGGCTACCCAAAAGGGACAACATCGGTACAATATCTCCCCCACGGGTACTTGGGCCATTCATACCTTTAGCAACGACCAAACGCCCCCACTGATCGATATGGTCTCTTTTCCCAAAGGGGGCAGCCAACGCATATTAGTCGATAACAGCCAAGTTAAAAAGACCTTTGACAACATGGGCTTACAATATAAAGAGTTTGTTAAAGTCGACATTGGAGAAATTGTTTTGGATGCATGGATCCTTAAACCCCAAGATTTTGATCCTGCTAAAAAATATCCCGTGATTGTTTCGGTATACGGAGAACCGGCCAGTTCTACCGTCCAAGACAGTTGGAGTCCCGACCTCTTTAACCAGTTTATGTTGCAGCAAGGTTATATTATGGTAAGCATCGACAACCGAGGCGCCAATATTCCCCGCGGTCGCGATTGGCGCAAGAGCATCTACCAAAAAATCGGCATCCTTAACGCTTCTGATCAAGCAAGAGGCATTGTGGCTATGGGCAAAATGTTTCCATACTTTGACATGAGCAGGATTGGCATAACCGGCTGGAGCGGAGGTGGTTCCTCTACACTCAACGCCATGTTCCAATACCCCGATGTGTACCATACCGGAATAGCCGTGGCCTCTGTGCCTAACCAGCGACTCTACGATAACGTCTATCAGGAGCGCTATATGGGTCCGCCGGAGACGAGTCCCGAAGGGTACGTACATGGATCCCCCATCACCCACGCCTCCGGCCTCAAGGGCAACCTGCTGATCATCCACGGGACAGGGGATGACAACGTACATTATCAGGGTTTTGAATTGTTGATCAACGAATTGATCCGTCAAGGAAAGTACTTTAGCATGCTCTCTTACCCCATGCGCAGTCACGGCATCAACGAAGGGGAGAACACTACCTACCACTTGCGGATGTCTATGGTCAACTACTGGTTGGCCAACCTGCCTGCCGGTGGAAGATAATTTCGTATCTTTGTGGCATGAAACACCACATCCTGATTGTCGAAGACGACGTTACCTTTGGTACCATGCTCAAGCAATGGTTCGAGCGGAACGGATATGCAGCCACGTTATGCTCCACCGTTTTGTCTGCCAAGCAGGAACTGATCAACAAAGAATATAACCTTGTACTGAGTGATTTGCGCCTGCCTGATGGGGATGGGATTATGCTCCTGCAGTGGGCAAAAGAACACATCTCCCTCACTCCCTACATGATCATGACCAGTTATGCAGAGATTCAAAGCGCCGTGGCAGCCATAAAGTTAGGAGCCGAAGATTACTTGGAAAAACCCATTGTGCCCAGTATTTTAAGGGAAAAAATCGTTTCGGTTTTGACCAAATCTATAAAA
>WRJW01000081.1 GCA_009778375.1 Bacteroidota bacterium | reverse complement strand
GCCGGCGCCATATTGATCACCACCCGCCTGCCGGGCATACGCAGCCCCATCGACTCAAAGGCGGTACTAATCCGTTGCTGACTCTCCCGCACCGCATTGTCGGGAAGTCCCACTAAAAAGAAATTAATCCCCACAGAAACATCGGTCTCTATGGTTACGGTCAGGGCGTCTATTCCACAGCACGCACTCCCAAAAGCCTTAACCAACATATATATACATATTTAAATTCTCTCACACACCACCATCCTCATTCGCCGCTCATCCTCCTCCGCCTATTTAGAAACTGTTTAAAACAGTCCGTTAATCTGAGCATCCAATCGGTTAATCACCAAACTCAAATCCTCCGGTTTTTCCTCGAATTTTAACTGATCTACATCCAACACGATTTTGTTGCCGGAGGAATAATCGGCAAACCATGCCTCGTATCGCTCGTTTAACCCCTGCAGGTAATCAATGCGGATGCTGCTCTCGTATTCGCGTCCCCGCTTTTGTATCTGCATCACCAACGTAGGTACAGACGCCCTCAAGTAAATCAGCAAATCGGGCGGAGGCACCAAGGTCATCATCAGGTCAAAAAGTCCACGGTAATTGCTATAATCGCGGGTAGACATCAACCCCATGCCCTGAAGATTGGCGGCAAAAATACAGGCGTCTTCGTAAATCGTCCGATCCTGAATCACCGTATGCAGCGCCTTTTTGATCTCCACAATACCGGCTAAGCGTTTATTTAAAAAGTATATTTGCAGGTTAAAGGCCCACCTTGGCATATCTTTATAAAAATCATTCAGGTATGGGTTAGAATCCGCATCCTCATACTTGGGCTCCCAACCATAATGACGAGCCAGCAGGCCTGTTAAGGTTGTTTTTCCGCTTCCAATATTTCCGGCAACCGCTATATGCATAAAGATTCTGTTTTGAGCAAACAAATATACGCATTTTTTCGGAAAATCTATTGGTTGTTAAAAAATTTTGTACATTTGCAGTTACTACAAAAACGATCTTAACTAATCTAAATACTAAAACATCATGAAAAAGTTACTTAACGTACTATTGATGAGTTTTTTACTCTTTCCCATTGCTGCTATGGCCAACGATCGGCTTCCTGCTGATTTAAAGGGGGTTAAACTTTCTCCGGTTAAAACGGAGTACTTAGCGAGCGAGGCAAAAGTAGAGATCTCTTTTAGCGTAACCGTGCCCGCAAACTATTTTGAGCGCAGGGTTACCTTTGTACTAATGCCCTCTATTGAACTAATCGACGGAGCGCTGACAGAACTTCCTACTAAAGGAGTGCAGGGAACCAGTGTGATAGACACCCATTATCCGGTGGTGGACTGGTCTAAGGAGCAGGTTATTTCCTATTCGACCAAAGTGCCGGTAACCGCCGCCCTGCTGCATTCCGTACTGCACATCGACGTGTATCTGTATAATTGTCTGAGCAAAGCCGAACGCATTGAGCGCATCTACAGCGAGCCGCTTAATTTGGCGGTACTTCCCATTGCCCCGATAATGATCCCTGCCGACGTCATGATAGGCGATATTGCCGGCGATACCAAGCCCGAAGGGCGCATCACCTATAAAGTGAACAGCTACACCGTTACCAAAGAAGGGTACAGCAATCCCTCTTTCACTAAGATGAACGACATGATCAAGTTCCTGATGCAAGACTCCGGTTTTACCATTACCGAAGTAAACATTGTGGGAAATGCCTCTCCCGAAGGAACCGACCGGATCAACAAACCTTTGGCTGCCAACCGCGCCAAATCTGCCGTTGCTTATATGAAGCAAAACCTCAAAGCATTGGGGTATAAAAAGACCTTAGCTGACGACCAATACAAGGTAGGCGACACCCCAGATTTTTGGGAAGAGTTTTTCCGCTCTATGAGCGAGTCCAATTACCCGGGCAGGAACGAAATAATTACCAAATTTTTGAACTACAAGTCCGATCCCGAAGAATCAGAGAAAAATGTACGGACGTTGATCAGCAACGATAAAACCATTCGCGATATTATCTTCCCCGATCTCCGTTACAGCGCCGTCAAAGTTAGTTTTGACCGCTCCACTATGAATCCGGAATTGTTGGCAGAAGCCGCTCGCATATACCCCAACATCCTTACCGCCAACGAATTTGCTAATGCTGCCGAAGCAGAAACCTCTTTGGAAAGAAGGGCAGAGATGTACAAAAATGCCATTGCGCTCTATCCTACCTCTTGGCAACTCTATGCCAACTTGGGTAATGTTTACCTCCAGTTAAAGGACTATAATGCCGCCCGCGATGCTTTTGACAATGCGTTAAAGCTTTCTCCCAACAATCCCAAAGTTAAGACCCAAATGGCCTATAACTACATTATTGCAGGAGAATACGACCAAGCTAATCTTTTGTTGAACGGCATTGACGGTGCAGAAGCCGACTATTACCGTGGTATCATCCTGTTGATTAATGGCAAGAGCGAGCAAGCCATTCCCCTGCTCAAAGCCATGCCGGACGCCAACTTAGCCATTGCCCAGCTCAACGCCAGACAAACCAGGGATGCCTATCAGACCTTGCAAAAATTGGATCAAGAGAACGTTTACACTGCATTCTACACAGGTGTTGCCCTCCGCCGCCTGAACAGGGTTCAGGAAGCCGAACAATACTTTAACAAGGCCCTCCAGTTGAACAAAGGCGAACTGAACGGACGCACGGCTGTGGATTATTACGTTTATATGCGCTAAGCTTATAACCCGACGCGTTGCAAAAAGGTTGTCTAAAATTTTTAGACAACCTTTTTGCTTTTGTCGTCTTTTCTTAATTTTGCAGCATGAACTCCGACTCCCTCCAGCATAAAGGCCAAAGACGACAATTAGTCGAGCAATTAGCCCAAAAATACCCTTTCCATCCACATATTCTCAAAGCAATGGAAAAAGTTCCCAGACATCTTTTTGTAGAACAGGGCCTTGATCATCTTGCCTATCTCGACAGGCCCCTCCCGATAGGTGTTAACCAAACGATTTCTCAACCCTATACCGTGGCCATGCAAACGCATTTATTGGGGTTGTCCAAATGGGACAGGGTATTAGAAATCGGCACCGGTTGCGGATACCAAACAGCCATTCTGTTGGAATTAGGATTGTCCGTTTACAGTATAGAACGGCATAAAACGCTCTATTTGCAGGCCCAAAAAAACCTCCATGCTTTGGGGTACCATGCCGTACAACTCCATTACGGAGACGGCTTTGACGGCCTTCCCCAATTTGCCCCTTTTAAAGGCATCCTGATTACCTGCGGCATTCCCAAAATCCCCCAAAGCCTCTTGGAACAAACAACTTTAGGAGGACGCATAGTAGCGCCTGTGGGAGAAGAGGAACAAACCATGACCGTAGTAACGCGCACCGGAGTAGAAACCTTTGAAGAACAAACCTTTGGAGCCTATTCTTTTGTGCCCATGCTCCACGGCACCCGATAAATTAAAACTATGATTCAGCTAAAAACTTTTTATTTTAACGACTTGCGTACCTGCTGCTACCTCTTGTGGGACCAGAGTTTGGAAACTCTTATTATAGACCCCGGATGCCATACCCCGAGAGAAAAAGAGCGGCTCCTACAATTTGTGACGCAGGAACAACTTAAACCAAAGTATGTGGTAAACACCCATGCCCATTTTGACCACATTATGGGGAATGCTTTTGTATGCGCCCAATGGGGAATCAAAAGCTGCCTTCATCCTGCCGACAATCCGATGCTCGAAAGGGCCGATCAATATGTTCGCGCCTTTGGCATGGAGATCGAAAAACCTCCGGTAGATACCCTGCCGCTAAGCGAACAGCAACCCCTTACCTTTGGAGACTCCGTTGTTCAGGTATTGGAAACCCCCGGCCACAGTCCGGGCGGCGTCTGCCTGTACGCACCTTTGGAGGGCTTTTTGATCAGCGGCGACACCCTTTTTGCCGACAGCATTGGACGCACCGACTTACCTGGCGGAGATTATGACCGGTTGATACAGAGCATTCAAACCAAACTCCTCCCCTTGGATGGAGCCGTGAGGGTATTGCCCGGTCACGGTCCCGAAACTACTTTAGGCCATGAGCGCCTGCACAATCC
>WRJW01000080.1 GCA_009778375.1 Bacteroidota bacterium | reverse complement strand
AGAGCATTGGCTACCATCGTAATCATGCTGCTCTTTTGCAGCGCTACGGCTTTCTTATACGCCCGCGAGATTTATGGGTTCTTACCCTTGCTGGCCCTGCCGGTGTCGGCCTGTTTATCTTGCTATTTCTCTGTAGACAAAACAAACCCCCGCCTGAGCGCAGAATTATATGTACTGCTTCTTGCTTTGCTTGTCAATCAATTGGCCAACCTGTTAAGGTAGGGAAACTATTTTTTACCCGGGTATTGCTGTAAGGCAATTTCGAGGCACTCCATAGCGGCCTTGATGTCGTCTACGTTGAGTACGTAGGCAATCCGGACTTCGTCCGTCCCCTTTCCGGGGGTGGCGTAAAAACCGGCTGCGGGAGCTACCATGACCGTTTGCTTGTTGTATTCAAACTCTTCGAGCAGCCATTGGGCAAATTTGTCGGAATCGTCAACGGGCAAACGCACGGTGGCGTAAAAGGCCCCCATGGGATTGGGGCAAAATACGCCCGGCATTTTGTTGAGGGAGGTTACCATCAAGTCGCGGCGGGTTATATACTCTTTGCGCACGGCGGCAAAATAGGAGGGAGGGGTATCGATGGCCCCTTCTGAGGCAATTTGGCCAAGAGCGGGGGAACACAAACGAGCCTGGGCAAAACGCAGGGCGGCGGTCATGACCTCTTTGTTAAAGGATATAATGGCGCCAATGCGAACGCCGCAAAGGCTGTAACGCTTAGATACAGAGTCTAATAAAATGGCATTTTGTTCCAAACCGGGGATATGCATACACGAGAAATGAGGCTCGTCGGTATAGCAAAATTCGCGGTATACCTCGTCAGAAAAGAGGTAGATGTTGTGTTTTTTAACGAGCTCGCCCAATTGAAGCATCGTCTCTTTGGAGTAGAGGGTGCCGGTAGGATTGCCCGGATTGCTGATGAGAATCCCTTTGGTTTTGGGGCTGATCAACTTTTCGAATTCGCCGATGGGCGGAAGGGCAAAGCCATCTTCAATATAGGTAGAGATGGGGACCAATTTTACGTTGCTGAGCATGGCAAAAGTATTGTAATTGGTGTAGAAAGGCTCCATTACAATCACTTCGTCGCCCGGGTTGCAGCAAATTTGTAAAGCCATGCTTACGGCCTCCGAGCCTCCGGTGGTGATAATCATATCGTTCTCGGTAACGGGAATGTTGATTCCCTGATAATAACCGGCTAATTTTTTTCTATAGCTTTCTATTCCTGCAGAATGGGGATAGGGAACCAATTTGAGGTCGGCATTTTTTATGGCGTCTAAGGCCTCTCTGGGCGATGCAATGTCGGGCTGACCAATGTTAAGGTGGTACACTTTAATTCCCCGTTTTTTGGCGGCATCGGCAAAAGGGACCAATTTGCGAATGGGAGAAGCGGGTAGTTTTTTGGCAATTTCTGATACAGAGAGCATAATGGTATATTTTAAGGTTTAACAATTATAATTCGGTAAGGGATTGGAGAAAACGCTCTACACCCACTTGTATCTCCGAGGGGGTAGAGCCATAGTTATTTACCATAATGGCAAAGGTATACATACCGTCGGGATCTTCGACGTAACCGGCGTAACAGCGAACGTTGGCAAGGGTTCCGCTTTTGGCGTGAAGCCGTTCTTTATGGGGCGCCCTGACGATTACGTTGCTCAGCGTTCCCATCCCTCCGGGAATGGGAAAACTTGCCAAAAAGTCGGGGAATATAGATGTTCCCTTTAGGGCGGCATAATAGGTGCAAAAGAAACGGGCCGAAACATAATTTTGCCTCGACAGTCCGCTGCCGTCGGCCTGGGTAAAGCCGCGAAGGGGTACATTCAACGCTTCCAGAACACGTGTCACGGCTACATAAGCAGAATCGTAAGAGCCAGTGCCGGTACGTTCGCGCCCTAAAGTTTTTAAAATGGTTTCGGCAAAAAAGTTGTTGCTGATTTTGTTGGTGACGTAAATAATATCGGACAAACGGGGAGATTTCCATTCCGCCAAAAGGGTCAGGCTTGCTGTTTGCGGATCGTTTTTAGGATCTATCATCCTAATGCTTTGGGTAGTACTTACTCCGTTTTGGTTAAGGTACCGGTCAAATTGCCAGGCGCAACTTAGAGGAGGATACTTGTTGGAACTTGCAATAACCACGGAGTCGGCTCCTGCCGCTACGGATCCGGTAATCCGTAATAGGGGTGTGATGTCGGCGCTGCGTACCGATGTCCGGCTCCGAGACTTTTCGGGACCGGTGGTTAGCCTGTTGTCAAACTGCATATCGGGAAAAAAGGGATATTCGTTGCGGATGGTGACTTTATCGCCCTCCTTGAGGCCGGGGATTAAAGTCGCTCCCAAGCGGTTTTCAAAAAAGGAGAGTCCGCTGGGGCCAACGCCCGAGGTGGAGTTGAGGTTGCCCCATGACCAGGTATCGGGAATCACTTCGTGGGTAAAGAAGCGATCGTCGGCAACAATCGAACCGTTAATACGGTAAATGCCATTTTCTTGTAAAGTTTTGCTCCAAAAGGAAAATACTTCATCGATGGGCGATGCAATCGAATCTCGGGAGCCAAAGGTCGGATCGCCTCCTCCAATAATGTAGAGATCACCGTAGAGGGCGCCTTTGGCTATGGTTCCCGAATAGGCGATTCTTGTGGTAAAGCGGTAATCAGGCCCTAAGGTAACCAAGGCGGTGCCGGTAGTAATGGTCTTCATGGTCGAAGCGGTGAGCAGGGGCATATCGGGATTCCAGGAGGCTACTTCGCGCCCCTGAGGGTCCATGACCAAAATACCTACCGCTGCATCAATAAAAAGCGGATCCTGTTTCAACTCTTCCACGACCTTTTGAACCCCTGCTTTACCTGTTGTTTGGGCGGAGATCCACAGGGGAAGCAGAAGAATCAGGAGGCTAAGTGTGTGTTTTACTTTCATATCAATAATGTCTTTATGGGTCGAAGAAAAAGCAAATATACATATTTTAGGAAAACTACCTACCTTTGCAGTATAAATGTCATGTTGCTGTTTTATGAAGGACAGATACGCTCAACGTGGTGTTTCTTCTTCTAAGGAGGAGGTGCACAGCGCTATTGCCACAATGGATAAAGGTCTTTTTCCTAAAGCCTTTTGCAAAATTGTTCCCGACTTTTTGGGCGGGAATCCCGACTGTTGCAACGTGATGCACGCCGACGGAGCAGGCACCAAATCGGCTTTGGCCTACGCTTATTGGCGCGAGACAGGCGATATGAGCGTTTGGGCGGGGATTGCTCAGGATGCCGTGGTGATGAATGTAGATGATTTGCTTTGCGTTGGGGCTACCGGTCCCATGTTGCTCTCGTCGACCATCGGAAGAAACAAACAGCGCATTCCCGGATCCGTGGTCGCCGCTTTGATTGAAGGAACCGAAGATTTTTGCCGACAAATGGCGGCTTACGGCTTGGATATTCGTTTGACGGGAGGAGAAACGGCCGATGTGGGGGACTTGGTGCGGACATTAGTAGTGGACAGTACGGTAACCGTTAGCATGCGCAGGGAGCACGTTATTGATAATGCCCGGATAGCTCCCGGCGATGTGGTGGTTGGAATGGCTTCTTACGGGCGGGCCGTTTATGAGCAGGCATACAATTCGGGAATAGGCAGCAACGGATTGACATCGGCCCGTCACGACCTTTTTGGAGCGGAGTTGGGCCAAAAATATCCCGAAACTTTCGATGCGCTGACTCCTGCGGACCTGGTCTATACAGGAAAGCATAAACTTACAGATATAGATAGTGTTACAGGCATGAATTTTGGGAGGTTGCTTCTTGCTCCTACCAGAACCTACGCCCCTGTAATACTGGAGGTTTTGTCCAAATATCGGAAAGATATTCATGGTATGGTGCATTGTTCGGGAGGGGGACAAACCAAAGTATTGCATTTTATAGATGGATTACGCATTGTAAAAGATCGGATGCTGCCCCTGCCTCCTCTTTTTGCCACGATACAGCGGGAGTCGCAAACGCCTTGGGAAGAGATGTATAAAGTGTTCAATATGGGGCACAGGATGGAGTTGTATGTGACGGAGTCGGTGGCGGCCGATATAGTGGAGATTGCCCGT
>WRJW01000079.1 GCA_009778375.1 Bacteroidota bacterium | reverse complement strand
GAGGAGGGCGTTCTTCCGCGTCACATTATGGTGGTAAGCGAAAACGGCTACGGAAAACGATCCGAATTAGAGGATTACCGTATTACCAATCGCGGAGGTAAAGGAGTTAAAACCTTGAACATAACTGAAAAAACCGGTAAATTAATCGCTATTAAAGAGGTGGGAGACGAGAACGATTTGATGATTATTAACCGATCGGGCATCACCATCCGCTTGGCGGTATCCGATGTTCGGGTTGCAGGTCGGGCAACGCAGGGGGTCCGGCTGATTCAGTTGAGGGATCAGGACAGCATAGCGGCTGTTTGCCGGGTAAACAAGAGCGAAGACAAACCTTTGGAACAGGAAATAGTACAAAACAATCAATAGTAACATTTAAAAACAATCATTATGAGAAAGATTTTTTTATTTGCCCTTATTTTAGGGATTACCACTCAACTTGTTGGCCAGAGACCGGGCGGACCCCCTCCGGGAGGGCAAAGACCTTCGGCACCTCAGCAACAGCCACAGCCCACTGTAAATAAAGATGCAGAGGCGGCGATGAAGGCATATCAAAAAGCCAAAGATGAAGTTACCGGAAAAAAAGCCCAGGATCCGGCCGCATGGGTACGTTTTGGCAAGGCCCTGACTAATGTATACGAAGCGCCCATCAAAAACCTTTGGATAGGACTTAGTTCTATGGAAGCCAAGGTGCTTTTAAAAGATTACCGTGCTACCGGAACGGAGCAAAAAACGATTGAAGGAGAGACGTACGATGTGGTACATTATACAGATAAAGATCTTTATTATGCAGAAGACGGCAGGTTGTCCTTTTGGGAGATAACAAAGCCCTTACTGTCAGAAGACATTTTAGGCGAGGCTTATAAGGCATTTGATAAAGCGTATGAGTTAGATGCAAAGGGAACCCAAAAGAAAGAGGTTAATGCCGGCATTAGCGGATTACAAACTCGTTACGTTAACGAAGCTATGGCGGCCAATGCGGTAGTCAATTACTCCCTCTCTTCCCAAGCTTTTGGTAATGCACTGCGTTGTTCAGAACATCCCTCTGTAAATAAATTAGATACGATTTTGGTCTTCTATGCCGGATATACGGCTTTTTTAGGCAATGAATATCAGCGATCGATTGAATATGTACAGCGTGCGATAGACTTGGGCTGGACTCAGGATGGGGCGGCCTTTTCGATTTTGGCAAATTGTTACAAAAATCTGGATCATAGAGAAGAAGTGGAGCGGATATTGGCCGAAGGTTTTACCAAATATCCCTCCAATCAAAGTATATTGATTGATTTAATTAATTTATATATAGAGAATAATGAAGATCCTGAAAAAATCATGGAATATATTCATTCTGCCCAACAGAACGAACCCACCAACCCGTCGCTTTTCTATGCCGAAGGGAATGTCTGGCAAAACTTACAGGAGATAGACAAAGCGATGGCTTGTTACCAGAAGGCCATCGAAGTGGATCCTAAATATGTCTTTAGTTATTATTCCATGGGCGTTATGCTGTTTAATGCTGCGGTAGATATTCAAAACAGAGCAGCCGAAGAGTTGGATGATGCCAAATATTATGCCATGATAGAACAATTGGATGTATATATTGATAAGGCGGTAGATCCTTTTGAGCAATGTTTTTCCCTCACTACGGACGAAGGGCTTAAAGATGATGTTGCATTGTATCTGAAAAATATCTATTATCGGCTACAGGGAAAGGGTGATGCTTATCAGGCGGCCTTTGAGAAATACAACGCATACGTCCAAAAAGACCTTTAGTCTGTAATTCTGCGTGTGAGTTTTTGCACTACCTTAAAGTTATAGAAAAACTCCCGCGCAAAGACCCGAATGATCGTATAGGCGGGGATGGCAACTAACATGCCGATTACTCCGCCTATGCTTCCTGCAATCAGAATCACCATAAAAATTTCGAGCGGATGGGCCCGGACGCTGTTTGAATAGATATAAGGTTGAAAGATAAATATATCGATCATATGGGTGCCTGTGTAGACTAAGATAACGGGTAAGATAAACAGGAAAAGGCCAACGTGAGATACGGCGTCGTAATGTCCTAAAATACCTAACAGTATTCCGAGCACTCCTCCTACTATGGGGCCAATGTAGGGAATAACATTCAGTACGCCCGAAGCAAAGGCCAACACAATGGCCAATTTGAATTCAAAGCCACAGATGAGGGTGAGCCCTATGGTGTTTAGGATGGTAATGGCAACGGCTTCTACACATATACCTATAAAATAGCGAGCCAAAAGGAGGTTGGTCGAATGCAGGGCACGGGATGCGTGTTGTTCGTATTTTTCGGGAAACAGACTCATCACCATATTGTTGAACATATCTTTTTCTTTTAAAAAGAAAAAGGTCGCAAAACATACGGCAAAAATACCGATGGCTAATTTGGCAAGAATACTTGCCAATGAGCCAATGGATTGAGAAAAACTAAAATTATTGATTAAAGAAGAAGTGTATTGGGCAAAGAGTTCTTCTACGGTAAAACCTGCCTCAATACCGGGAACATAGTCATGCAGGAATTGATTGATTTGGTTCAAAGGATTAGCCAAATTTTTCGCAATCAGGTCCAAATCTAAGGCTGCTATTTGAGCTATGATTTGTGCACAGAGGGGCACGAGAAAGATAAATAACGTAGACAAAACTCCTGCTAATACGATTAAGGTAATGAGCGCGCAAAGGGTGTGCGGAATCCGCCATTTTTTTAAATGCAATGAATCAAGAAAATGCACTAATGGTTTTCCCATGATGGAGAGGATGGCGGCAATCAGAATGTAGGTAAGGATGTCGCTAAAATACCAGGCCAAAAAAGCAATAAAAGCAACAACCGCCAAGGCGATTATGTATCGGGCAAGTTGATTCATAAGGTTGATGTCCTAAATTTATCTATTTTTGCAAAGATAATAATTTTACCTATGAAGAAACTATTGCTATTTGTAACGTTTTTGACCCTTTCTCTTCCCTTTTTGCAGGCAGATGAGGGTATGTGGCTTCCCTCCCTGATTGCACAGCGTATCCAGGATATGCGCAAAAATGGTTTTCGCCTGACTGCGGAGGATGTATACAGTATTAACAAGGCATGCCTTAAAGATGCCATTGTATCTTTTGGAGGAGGGTGTACCGGAGAATTGATTTCGGGAGACGGCCTGTTGCTTACCAACCACCATTGCGGCTACGGCCAGATTCAATCCCATTCGTCTATAGAGCACGATTATCTGACGGATGGATTTTGGGCCATGAATCGAAGTGAGGAATTGCCCAACAAGGGATTGACGGTGCGTTTTTTAGTTCGCATGGATGATGTTACCCAAACTGTTTTACAAGGAGTAACCGATGGAATGAATGAAAATGAGCGGGGGCAATTGGTGCGGATAAATCAGGAGGCAGTCGTTGCCAAAGCCATTGAGGGAACGCACTATCAAGCCCGTGTAGAATCGCTTTATTACGGAAACCAGTATTTTTTATTTGTCTACGAAACCTATAGCGATGTGCGTTTGGTCGGTGCTCCTCCCTCTTCCATCGGTAAATTCGGAGGAGATACCGACAACTGGATGTGGCCCCGCCATACCGGAGATTTTTCGCTCTTTAGGGTTTATGCAGGTTCTGACAACAAACCGGCGGCTTACGATCCTTCCAATGTTCCGTATAAGCCTAAAAAGTTTTTCACCATCTCTTTAAAAGGGGTAAAGGAGAATGATTTTACCATGGTCTACGGATTTCCGGGCAGAACTCAAGAATATATTCATTCTGAAGCTGTTCGCTATGTCCAGGAATCTAATCCACACAAAATCAAGTTGCGTACCTTGCGGTTGAACATTATGAACGAGGCCATGGCCAAGAGCAGATCCGTACGGATTCAATATGCCTCAAAAAATGCATCCGTGGCCAATTCGTGGAAAAGATGGCAAGGCGAATACAAGGGATTGGTGCGTTTACAAACTGTGGCTAAGAAAAAAACTTTTGAAGAGGCTTTTACCGCTTGGGCGATCTCTGGACATCCCCAATACGCTTCTGTGGTGGAGGCTTT
>WRJW01000078.1 GCA_009778375.1 Bacteroidota bacterium | reverse complement strand
ATCAGGGATACCAAGATTACCTCCGTCGATTTAAGCAAAGTGCCATATCTGTGGAATTTTGCCTTTAGCGGCAGTCTTACCTCTTTGGATCTAAGTATGCTTCCATATCTTTGGGGGCTTTACGGAATGAATGTTACGATCACCGAATTGGATATTAGCCACAATACAGACCTTATACAACTCTATTTTGAGGGAAATAGTTTATTGACCAAATTATATGTGTGGTGGGAAGGAGGCAGGTCAAATATTCCTGTTCAGTTTACTGATTTTAAGGTAGATAATAGCGTTCAGTTGATTGGCAAAAATGTGGCGCCCGATCCGGTGCTCTCTTTGTTGCCCGCAGGCGTAGATCCCGACAGCCGGATTGTGGAGTGCACAGTGACGCCCGAACAGTTCCGGAGCTTGTTTACAGACGCGGGTTTCTATGCCGAATTACGCAGCATAACGGCTCAGGTTTACAAGATGTTTCGGGACGATTATGATTTTATCGTTTACCTTCCTGATGTATCCGAAACCAATAGGCCCTCCTCCGATTTAAGGTTCGCGGGCATCAATTATACCTTAAGTAATTCGGTACAGGGATTGGGGCGCTCCCTTTCTTCAGAGAGCGCCCAATGGGGATCTGCCGGAAAATTACAGTCGGTAATCTACCTCACCGGCGGCTATAATGCCATAGGACAGGGGCCTATTCTGCACGAACTCACCCACAGGTGGGCAAACAGTTGTTGTCCCACCTACGGATATAACGGAGATAACTATGACACTCACTGGGGGATCAGCAATGCAGGCGGTTTATTGGGTGGCTTTAAGTACATTCGTACTGTGGAGCAGAACAGCGGAGGCGTAGCGGGCAAAACGCTCTATCAGGCCAGTATTTCTTCCGATAAAAATCCCGATGGTTCCTTTGTGCGTGGATTTGAATTGGGCGGGTATCCTAACAATAGCCTTCCTTTTTCGGACATTGAATTATACCTCATGGGCATGAAATCGGCTCAGGATTTGCGGAACAACAATTTCAGGTTAGATACCTACACGGGCAACAGCTATGACGGCAATATAGTCGGGCAGGGATATTTTTGGTCTACCGGCCTTACTTCCTATACCATTGACGATCTGATCGTACGCAACGGCCAAAGAGTGCCCGATGCCGCTAACGCCCAAAAGAGTTTTAGGATACTTACGGTACTCATATCTCAGGAGGGCCAATCTGTGCATCATTATACGGAGGTTGTTAACGACGTCAAATGGCTAACCGGCCCCGCAGGAAGCAGCATCGGTACGTATCAGGGGCTCTATAACTTTAGAGAAGCCACCGGTGGAGCAGGCACGTTAGTATCCGATGGAATTAAAAACAGTTTGAAATAATCACCGATTGATGCGTACCGCAAATTGCAGCATGGCGCCTAAGGCGTACTGAAGCGACTCAGGATCAATATCAAATTGATCGTTGTGGTGTTCTGCTCCGCTGCCAAACGATTCGTTTTTGATCCCCGGAAATACAAAAACCGAGGGCGCCAGTTGGCTGTATTTAGAAAAGGGTTCGGCGGCGTACCAAACATACTCGTCGCCATACACCACGCGGTCGGGATAGATTTGGCTTACCGCCTCGCGGGTAAATTGGGTCAGGGCGGGGTCATTGACCACCGGATAGAGCGAAATACCGTTATCCGAATGGAACGCGACGCTGCATTGATGTGCGGCGGCCACGTGTTCGCTCACGTTTTGGATAATGTCAAAACATTTTTGAGCCTCTTCCCTGTCAAAAAAGCGCACCGTCCCCCCCACAAAAGCCCTGTTGGGAATAATATTGGATTGCTCGCTGCCCTGCAATTGGGTAATGGCTAAAGTTACGGTTTTGGTAATGTCGCGCTGATTGTTCCAGGCTATAGAGAGGCCGGTAAGGATATGGGCGGCGGCAAAGACGGGGTTGATCGACAAATCGGGACGGGAGGCGTGCCCTCCGCGTCCGATGACGTCGAAAGCGACAGTACCTGTACCTGCCATGATTGGGCCCTCCTGAATATAAAGTTTTCCCGATTCCAAATTTGATTTGAGGTGGTTGCCGTAAATGGCGTCAATATTCAAGGGCTTTATGGCTGCGATCATAGCGTCAATGCCCGAATGAATCTCCTCTCCCTCTTCAAAAATAAAGACGATTTTTCCGGAGAGTTGCGCTTTGATTTGGGTCAGGATTTTGGCGGCTGTTACCAAAACGGCCATATGCCCATCGTGCCCGCATACGTGAGAGACTCCATTATTTTGAGATATATATAGTTTTTTTTGGCGTAAATTATGGTCGCTCTCCACCACAGGCAAGCCGTCGATATCGCTACGCAAAGCTATGGTTTTGCCGGGGCGTTGGGTGTCGAGTACGGCATAAAAACCGGTACCGGGCACTTTGGTTATGGGCAGGCCGAGTTTTTCGATTTCCGTTTGCAGAAATTTAGTCGTTTCAAACTCTTTCCCAGAGAGTTCGGGGCGTTCGTGCAGGCAGGCTTGCAGCGCTTTCAGGTCATCGTTGGCTTCTTTAACTTTTTGTAGAACGAGGTCATTTTGCGCAGAGAGGGTAGCGGCGGAGGCCGGCAAGAAGAGCAGGCAAATGAGTCTTGCGGTAGTGCTCATCGTACCTCCTGATTGCGGGCAGGACGGATGAGTTTGCGCTCCTTGAGGTCGTATTTTTGCCCCTGCTTCAAGAAAAAGAAAGGTTTGTTTTCGGTATTGTAAATGGCTACCACCGATCGGCCGATTACTTCTAATTCGTCCCGAATCACCACAATGGCCGTGGCCTCGTCCAAGCCGATTCCAATATAGTCCGGCGCCATGTTTACAAAGGCTTCGAGGTCAAATTGCCGGTTGCGCGCCAACAAGTGCTGGTCTATGACGGAGTTGCGGAGGAATCCCAAGCCTTGGGTGTGGTCTCCGACCAGTATGTCCGGTCCCGAAGTATCTCCCCGCCAAAGGAAAGATCCCTGGATGGTAGCTCCGGCCGAAGATCCCGATATGACGCCGCCGCGATCTAAGATGTTCCAAAACTCCTGATGGGCAAGGGTATTAAGGTAGGCGTCCGCAATACGCCACTGGCGTCCTCCTACAAAAAAAACGCCGGTTGCTTGCCTGAGGATTTCTAAGTTTTGTTCGTCATTGGCTTCCTGAATGGTGGTCAGATGCATCTGCACTACGCGGTCTTCGCCTATGCGTTCCCGTAATTCTCTTCCTTGATTGGCATAGAGCTGGGCGCTGTCGCCGGCTGCATTGGTAACGACCACAAAGCGTGCTTTTTGGGGTCCGCCGGCCAATTCAATAATCTTATCCCAGATTTCGTTGGTCGATCCGCCTCCGCCAATAATGACCAAAGCTCCCTTTTGGGGACCGTGTCGCGTTTCGGAGGAGTCGATCTTGATGGGGTTTTGGGCCGATGCCCTGCTACACAGGATGAGCAAAAGGAGGATGGATAGTTTTTTCATAGTTTTGGGGTTAAGTTTGGCACAAATGTAGCGAGTTTTTGAAAGTTTTTACCTTTTGTCCCAAAATTTTTACCTTTTGTCCACTCTCTCGGGAAAATGGTTTGTACTTTTGCCGCCTGACATAATAAACCTAAATATTAATCAACATGAAAAAAGTAATTCTATTATTCATTATGGCCGTGGCGACCGCCACCCTCTTACCGGCGCAGTACCGGTCTCAACCCAAATCTTCCCGCGTGGGTATCAGGTTTGGCGGAAACATCAACAAAGTCGTTTCAAAAATCGAAAATAAGACGGAGAGCGGAGACGGTATGCTTGCTTTTCACCTTGCCCTAACTGCCGATTTTCGCCTTGCGGGCAACCTCTACCTCTCTACCGGCGCGTGGTACATCACCAAAGGAGATGCGTTTGTATCCGAGGGTTGGGAAGAGGATACAAAGTACAAGTCCATCTCTTCGCTCTCGTATATCGAAGTTCCCTTGCAGGCGTCGTTTATCTATCC
>WRJW01000077.1 GCA_009778375.1 Bacteroidota bacterium | reverse complement strand
GTTTGAAAAGCGGCGGTTTTGTCGATCAGAGCGGTGAGCATTCCGCCCACAAAACCGTCTAAAGCGATCATAAAAAAGATGCCGATGGTTACCACAATGATCGGTAAGAGGCTGCGGCTTCGGTCGCGCATAATTCCTTTCCAAAGAAAACGGTTCATACGATTTTTCCTTTTAGCGCTTCCACTACATTTTGCTTGGCAATTTTGCGGGTGGGCAGGTAACTGATGAGGGCCGACAGTCCAACCACGATGACGATGCTGGTAAAGATAGAAGAGGGTTGAAAAACGGGGTAGAGGACACGCCCCATTACTACGCCCATATCGTCCACCATTTTGGGCATTTTGTATCCAATTTGGGCGTATAGGGCCATGGCCGGTGTTCCCCATACCAAACTGACCAAAATGGAGAGGAGGCTAAAACAAGTTCCTTCCAAGGTAAAGAGATGTGTTACACGGCGTGGCGTCATACCTAAGGCTACGTAGGTGCCGATTTCCCGCTGGCGGCGAAAAATCGACAGCGTTTGCGTGTCAAATACCGCCAAAAGAGCAATGGCTAACAGAATGCTAAAGATAATGATGGTTTCTACGCGGTTGCCCCTTATCATCGAGTCTAAATCGGCCATAAGGAATTTGAGGTCTTTGTGAATCCATCCATCTGTATCTGAGTAGATTGGGCATCTATCGGAGGCAATGAGGTAGGTTGTTTCGAGTGGCATATTGGTCATTTGCCGCAATTGTGTCAAGTCCATCCATATCTGGCCAATATCCACAGTGGGGACCTTAGTCTCAAACACGTGTGCAATCAAAATTTCTTTAGCGTCAAAGGCTCCGTTTTTGTCGCGCCAGCGCAGCATCACACGGTCGCCGCGTTGCAGTCGGGCCGATTGGGCGGTACGGCTGCCTGTAATAGCGGTGATTTCATCGGTGTTTTGCCTTAATTCCCAAGTCGGAATTTGTACAATATCCTGTTCAGGGTCGATTCCTTTAATCAATACGTTTTGCATCCGTCCCTGAGGATATATGACTCCCTGTGTTACTAATATGGGAGTCAGGCTTCCGTTTTGGATGCAGTTCTGTAATGTTGGGGGAACAAGTCCGTGGGCATCCTGTAGGGTAAAGACGTCAAACCGATCATAATCAGGATGCCAAAACTGTCCGGCTCCCGTTTCCCAAAGACGTGTTTCGCGGCGGGCATCCAACTTCCAACCGTCGATAGTGCCGTTGTAGGCGACCATCAACACAAAGGTAAAGGACAATACCGTTACATTGAGCCAGGTTCGCTTGCCGGCGCCTAAGATGTTCTTAAAGGCTGTTTTGAGTAACAACATGATCGCTTATGATTTGTCCGTCCTGCAGTTTGATGATCCGGTGGAGGTATTGCATCACCTTTTCGTCGTGGGTGGCAAATACAAAAGTGGTGCGGAGTTCGCGGTTAAGGGCGCTCATCATCTGCAAAATATGGTGGGAATTTTCTGCATCCAAATTGGCCGATGGTTCGTCGGCCAATACCACCTCCGGGCGTTTGACCATGGCGCGGGCAATAGCTACCCGTTGGCACTCCCCGCCCGAAAGTTGAGCCGGCCTCGATTGCTTTTTGTCGGTTAGGCCAACCCATTCCAAAGCCTCCAAAGTTGCTTTGCGGCGCGCCTCCAAAGGCATGTTGCGGAGCAGCAGGGCAAATTCCACATTCTCGTAGACCGTATACACCGGTAAGAGGTTATAATTTTGAAAGATAAAGCCGATCGATTGATTGCGCAAGGCGGCCGATTCCTTGGTGCTGAGGGTGGCCACGGAGCGCCCCAGCACCTTTGCCTCGCCCTGCGTGGGTGTATCCAACGAACCCATAATGTTGAGCAGGGTGGTTTTCCCTGATCCGCTGGGGCCAACCAAGCCGATAAACTCGCCGGCTTCAATGTTCAGGTTAATCTCTTTGAGGGCGGTAAATGTACCTGTTCCCATGGGGAACTTCTTTAGCATATTTGAGACAGCAATGATACTATTCATGGTGGGCAGTGGTATGAATCGGTTTTATCGTGAACAAAGTTAGTCAAACTTTGATTATATTTGTGACTTAGATTTAAACCAGGACTCCTTTATGAAAAAACAAAAACTCGGATTATTGCCCAAAGTGGCCATTTCCATTGCCTTAGGCATAGTCTGCGGACTCTTTTTCCCAGGTTGGGCCGTGCGCATTTTTACTACGATAAATGGATTGTTCGGCAATTTTTTGGGCTTTATCATTCCCCTGCTGATTTTGGGTTTGGTGGCTCCGGGCATTGCCGAATTGGGCAGAGGAGCGGGACGGTTGCTGCTGATTACGGTAGCTTTGGCCTACGGATTCACCCTCTTTTCGGGGTTTTTTAGCTATTTTGGCTGTAACCTGATTTATCCCTCATTACTGCAAAACGCTCCCTCTATGACGGTAGCCGACACTTTGACGGTAGCTTCTACGGCTCCCTTTTTTGAGGTAGCCATGCCTCCGTTGATGGGGGTCATGACGGCCCTTTTATTGGCTTTTACCTTAGGATTGGGCATGGCGCTAATCAATGGAAACACACTGCGGACGATGATGGATGACTTTAGAGATATTATTAATAAGGTAATTACAGGCGTGATTATTCCTGTATTGCCCCTCTTTATTTTTGGTATTTTTTTGGAGATGACTTTTGCCGGCAAGGTGGCCAGCGTGATGGGCGTCTTTATCAAAATCATTGTCGTGATTTTTGCCATGACGGTGGTTTTGTTGTTGATTCAGTTCTCCGTAGCCGGATTCGTTGGAAAGCGGAATCCGTTCAAGCTCCTTAAAAACATGCTTTCGGCATACGTTACGGCCTTGGGCACTCAGTCGTCGGCCGCCACTATTCCCGTCACCTTAGCCCAAACCATCAAAAATAAAGTTCCCGAACAGATTGCCGGTTTTGTGATTCCCCTTTGCGCTACCATTCACCTGTCGGGCAGCACCCTCAAGATTGTGGCGTGCACCTTAGCGATTGTGATGACTTCGCACATAGACGTCTCTTTTGCCCAATATGCGGGCTTTATCTGTATGTTGGGCATTGCCATGGTGGCTGCTCCCGGGGTCCCCGGCGGGGCGATTATGGCTTCGATTGGGATTATTCAATCGATGTTGGGCTTTAATCAGGAGGCGATTGGATTGATGATTGCCTTATACATTGCCATGGACAGTTTTGGAACGGCCTGCAACGTGACCGGGGACGGGGCGGTGGCGGTGATTGTGGATCGGATTTACAAGGGAAAGACAATGTGACGATTGGTTAAGAAATTTTTTTAACTTTGTACTTTAAAAATAGCTATAAATTCTAAAGTATCGGTTAAAAAAATGGAGCGAATTTTACATATTGACCTGACAGATAACAATGCCTTTTTTCTTTGGGGAGCAAGGAAAACGGGTAAAACGACCTACCTAAAAAAAACATTCAAAGAGGCGCTGTACCTTGATTTGTTGTTGCGGCCATTCAGCCCGCGTTGGTCATTATAGATGAAATCCAAATAGTTCCCCGCTTGTTGGACGAAATTCACTGGTGCATAGAAAATACCCCTTCCAAATTTATTCTTTGCGGCTCTTCGGCACGTAAATTGATGCGCATGAAAGCAAATTTGCTGGGAGGACGCGCCTGGCGCTATGAGTTGTTTCCGTTAACCACGGCAGAAATTGGCGCCGATTTTAATCTGCTACGTGCCATGAACCACGGGCTTATTCCGCAGCACTATTTTTCGAATCAACCTGTCCGGTTCTTGGAAAGTTATGTGTTGGACTACCTGTCTCACGAAATCAAAGCGGAAGCGATGGTTAGAAACGTGCCCGCTTTTCACCGTTTTTTGGAAATGGCAGCGATTTCAAACAGTGAAGTCATTAATTTTTCGAGTATTGCCCGCGATTGCGGCGTGTCGTCGGTTACGGTAAAAGAGTATTTTCAAATTTTGCAGGATAC
>WRJW01000076.1 GCA_009778375.1 Bacteroidota bacterium | reverse complement strand
GCTTCCGATAAAGTATTACTGCAGGCATGGAACAAAGCATACTCCGCCGATCCGCTTTCTGCATTTGGCGGAGTCATTGTGGTCAATCGACCCATAGATATCCACACGGCAGAGGCCATGAACACACTTTTTTTTGAAGTTTTAATCGCTCCCTCCTTTTCGCAGGAATCTTTGGATATCCTTTGTGTCAAAAAAAACCGGATACTGCTGGAGCACTCCAAGGCAGAACTTCCCAAAGAAAAATTCCGCAGCCTGCTCAACGGCACGCTGGTTCAAGATAGGGATGTGGTGGTAGATGGTCTGGAAAATTTTAGTTTTTCCACCCTTGAAAAACCTCAACCGGAACAAATAGAAGACCTGATTTTTGCCAACAAATTAGTCAAACACTCAAAATCCAATGCCATTGTGCTGGCCAAAGAGAAGAAATTGCTCGCTTCGGGCGTCGGTCACACCTCCCGTATTGACGCGCTAAAGCAGGCCATTGCTAAAGCCCAACACTTCGGCTTCTCTTTATCGGGAGCAGTCATGGCTTCTGATGCCTTTTTCCCTTTTTCCGACTGCGTAGAAACCGCTCATAAGGCAGGCATTACCGCTATTATCCAACCCGGAGGCTCCGTCCGCGACCACGACTCCGTGGAGTATTGCAATACCCATCATATAGCTATGGTTTGCACCGGTATTCGTCATTTTAAACATTAAATCTTATATCTATACATTTATATGGCATTTTCTTTCCTTACCCAAGAATTGGCAATCGACTTAGGCACCGCCAATACCATTATCATTCATAACGATAAAATCGTGGTAGATGAGCCTTCTATCATTGCCATTGACCGAAATACAGACAAACCCATTGCTATTGGTAAAAAGGCTATGCTGATGCATGGGAAAACCCACGAAAACATAAGAACCATCCGGCCATTACGCGACGGCGTAATTGCAGATTTTAATGCGGCCGAACAAATGATTCGGGGCATGATTAAAATGACCCGTCCTAAAAACCAGTTGATCTCTCCCAGCCTCCGCATGGTCGTTTGTATTCCATCCGGGAGTACAGAGGTAGAAATCAGAGCTGTACGTGATTCGTCGGAACATGCTGGCGGACGCGACGTGTATATGATTTACGAACCTATGGCGGCGGCCCTTGGCATTGGCATAGATGTGGAAGCTCCGGAAGGGAGTATGGTTGTGGACATTGGAGGAGGAACAACCGAAATTGCCGTAATTGCTTTGGGTGGAATTGTCTGCAACCAAAGTATCCGCATTGCCGGCGATGGATTTACCAACGAAATCCAGCAATATATGCGGCATCAGCACAACATTAAAATTGGGGAACGCTCTGCAGAAGACATTAAAATTCACGCAGGATCTGCCATTTCTGACTTGGAATCTCCTCCCAAACCCTACGAGGTAAGGGGTCCCAATCTTATGACTGCGTTGCCGGTAGAAGTGTTGATCTCCAGTCAGGAAATTGCCCACTGCTTGGATAAATCATTAGCTAAAATAGAAACCGCTGTGCTGTCTGTATTGGAACAAACACCCCCCGAACTCTATGCCGATATTGTAAAAAAAGGCATTTTTTTGACCGGCGGAGGGGCTTTGCTCAGGGGTTTGGATACCCGATTGCAGAATAAAATAAATATGCCGGTACATGTGTCCGAAGGACCTCTGCACGCTGTAGCTCGGGGTACCGGTATTGCCTTAAAAAACATTGGAAAATTCCCTTTCCTGATTCGATAACCATTTATGCGTCGCGGCCATTCTTTCGTCCAAAAAATAACCGTGTTCCTATTATTTCTTGTGCTGCAGGGAATAGCTTTGTTGTTAATGGCCAAAAGCAGCGTATATCAGCAAGCCGGTATGTCGCATTTTTTTAACGCCGGTCGCTCAAAAGTTTGGGAATACCAGGACAATATTCTTAATTACTTTAAACTGAACTCTATTAACAGGGAGCTGGCCGAGGAGAACACCAGACTCAGGACGCTCTTGTTTGCCAAGTCCGAATCCGCATACCCCAACACCGGCACAGACTCTCTCTTTGCCTTTATTGGCGCCGAGGTAGTATTCAACAGTACTTCCCGACTCCAGAATTATATTGTGATCAATCGCGGAAGCAAACATGGGGTAGAGCCGGATATGGGTGTCATTGGCAGCCATGGCGTGGTAGGCATTGTGCAAAGTGTCGATAAAAATTATGCCTTGGTCCGCTCATTACTCAATACCCGTTTCCAAATCAATGTACGTGTAACCCCTGGTCAATACACCGGAACCTTATCGTGGAATGGCAAAAGTATACGCACCGCCACCATTTCCGATATGCCCCAGCACAGCTCGGTTTCCTTAGGAGACACTGTGGTAACCAGTGGATTTTCAGAGATTTTTCCAGCACATATTCCCATTGGAGTCATCAAGGCTACCAGTATTAAAAAAGGAACCTATATGGACGCCAACGTTGAATTATTTCAGAATTTCAACACCTTAGAATATGTAAACATTATACGCAGTCTGCATATCGGAGAAATTAAAGCGCTATTACAAGATTATGAATAGACCTCTCTACTATTTATGGCTGTTCATCCTTTTTTGCCTGCTTCAAACATTTGTGTTTGAACGGATGCAATTAGGCCCTTTTCTGTATCCCTGCATCTATATCCTCTTTATCATACTGTTTCCCTTTGGCTACAAGATCGTGTATCTGTTACTTTGGTCGTTTGCTATAGGGCTTTGCATTGATCTGCTCAACGTTGGCATTTTGGGACTACACACGTCGGCCTGCCTTTTTTTGGGATTGACCAGGCAAAGCATTCTAAAATTAGTGGCTACAAAGGAAGACCTTGGACAATTGACTATCCCCGGATGGCGTACGCTGGGACTTCAACGTTACCTCACTTTTTTGGTAATTGCCCTGCTCGTCCATCATGGGGTACTTTTTGGCTTGGAAACGTTCCGCCTCAGCTATTTCCCCCTAACCCTTCTGCGGATCATTTGCAGCACACTGTTAAACGGCCTCCTCATTACGCTTACTCAGGCTGCTTTTTTTAACCGAAAACCCTACTCAGGCAACTAATTTCTATGGCTATACAAGTTAAAAAGAGGAACATTTTGGTCGGAAGTTTTTTCCTCCTTACCGCCGTATTGGTGATCCGATTGTTGTATTTACAAATCATAGATTCGTCCTATAAAACCACAGCTTCCAACAATGTCATGAAGTTTGAGGTGGTATATCCTGCCCGCGGTTTGGTGTATGACCGTAACGGGGAGGTAATTGTTGGAAACCTCATCTCTTACGACATCTTAGTGACGCCCAGAGAACTTAAATCATTTGATACTACAGCATTTTGTTCCATTTTCAATATTGCGCCGGAGGTCCTTACAGAACGACTGAACGATATGATCCGCCGACGCAGGCAAATTGGTTTTCAATCGGTTCCGATAATAAAACAGGTGTCTGTCGAAGACCACGCTCTTTTTTTAGAAAAAATTTATAAATTCCCCGGATTTTCCGGTCTATCCCGTACCACTCGATATTACCCCCGTAACCTCGGAGGTAATCTATTGGGGTATATTGTTGAGGCAGATTCTGCTTTTTTACGAAAAAATCCCGAATACAGGAGGGGTGATTACATTGGCAAGACTGGCATAGAAGAATCCTATGAGCCTTATCTCAAAGGACGTAAAGGAAACAGCATTTTTTTGCGGGATGTTTTCAACAGGATTGTATCGCCTTTCGACCAGGGGGCCCATGATTTGGACGCCATTCCCGGCAAAGATATTGTTTCTACCATTGACGCTTCGTTACAGGAATACGGAGAAATGCTCATGACCAATAAGGTGGGCAGTATTGTAGCCATTGAACCGGCCACCGGCGAGATTCTCTGTATGGTTTCCAGCCCGGGAATCAATGTAA
>WRJW01000075.1 GCA_009778375.1 Bacteroidota bacterium | reverse complement strand
GCAATTCCAAACAACTGGCGTATAAATCCTTTCCAAATGCCCGACACGGCGGCAGCGACCCACAAGATCAGGATGATAAAGTCAATGTAGTTAAGGTTCATGAGGGCAAATATAGGGATTTTGTCTGGAAATAGTACCTTTGTGCGCTTTTAATAACAAAATATGAATACAGAATTAAGCGCACTTTTACAGCAAATAGACACCCTTAAAGTCAGGCTGCAAGCCATACGACCGCTACCGGTGGAGGCATTGGCCAAAATCAAAACTGCCTTTGAAATGGAGTACACCTACGAGAGCAACCGGATTGAGGGAAACACCCTCACTTTGCAGGAAACGGCTTTGGTGGTGAGCGAGGGCGTTACCATAGGGGGCAAAAGCATGAGGGAGCATTTGGAGGCCATTAACCACGCCCAGGCCATCGATTTTATCAAAGACATTGCCCGTTCCGATATTAAGATTACCGAGCGCACGATAAAGGAAATACACGCCCTTATTTTGCACGGCATCAATAAAGAGCAGGCAGGCAGGTATCGGAGCGTACCGGTTATGATTGTCGGGAGCAAGCATTTGCCACTTCAACCCTACTTAGTTATGCCACAGATGGAACGGTTTATCAGGGAGTATCAGACCATGCAGGAAAACGGCTCACATCCGGTTATCACAGCCGCTTTTTTGCATGATGAACTGGTAAAGATTCACCCGTTTATTGACGGCAACGGGCGTACCTCACGGCTTTTGATGAACCTGTATTTGCTCTCCAAAGGCTATACGATAACTATCCTTAAAGGCGATAACGAGGCAAAACAGGCGTATTACACTGCATTGGAGCAGAGCCATACGGACGGCAACAGAGAGGCATTTTA
Source organism: Bacteroidota bacterium (assembly GCA_009778375.1). Lineage (GTDB taxonomy): Bacteria > Bacteroidota > Bacteroidia > Bacteroidales > UBA932 > WRBG01. The sequence goes on along the minus strand of WRJW01000075.1, from coordinate 3,038 downwards.
CCTGTTGGTGGCAAAGGCCGTAATGCAGTCCATGGAAAGGTATTTGGGTATTATTGAGGGGTAATTTTTTAACTGAAATACAGATATTTAAATATGACACAGAAGTTTACAGAATACAAGCATTTGGATTTGGCCGCCGTCAATCGGGAGGTAGGGGAGTTATGGCATCAGGAGCGCACCTTTGAACGCTCTTTGGAGGCCCGAAAAGGGGCTCCTCCTTTTGTTTTTTTCGAAGGCCCCCCCTCGGCCAACGGAATGCCGGGGATTCACCACGTTATGGCCCGCGCCATTAAGGATGTGTTTTGCAGGTATAAAACCCAAAAAGGCTTTTATGTAAAGCGTAAAGCCGGCTGGGATACCCATGGACTGCCGGTAGAATTGGGGGTCGAAAAGATGCTGGGCATTACCAAAGAAGAGATCGGCAAAAAAATCAGCATAGCGGAGTACAATGCCGCCTGCCGTAAAGAGGTAATGAAGTATACCCGCGAATGGGAGATGCTGACGGAGCAGATGGGCTATTGGGTAGATATGAGCGATCCGTATATCACGTACGACAATCGCTATATAGAAACTTTATGGTTCCTGTTAAAGGATATTTATAAAAAAGGCCTCCTCTATAAGGGCTATTCGATTCAACCCTATTCCCCTGCGGCGGGAACCGGTCTTTCTACCCACGAACTCAATCAGCCCGGGTGTTATAAAGACGTTAAAGACACCACCTGTACGGCGCAGTTTAAGGTAGTGCGTAACGCGCACTCCCAATTTCTTTTTTCCGAGCCGGACGAGGAGGTATTTTTCTTAGCATGGACTACCACCCCTTGGACGCTTCCCTCCAATACTGCCCTTTGCGCCGGACCCTCTATCAGCTACGTGCGGATGCGTGCCCAAAATCCCTATTCGGGCGTATGGCAAACCTTTATTATCGCCAAGGAATTGGCAAGTAAATATTTTAACGAAACGGCTCAGGAACTGCCTGGAACATTTACCGGAAATGACTTAAAAGGAGTTACTTATGAACAGTTAATACCTTGGGTAAACCCCGGCCCCGGCGCCTTTAGGGTACTTACCGGAGACTTTGTATCGACCGAAGAGGGAACCGGCATCGTACATATTGCCCCCACTTTTGGGGCCGACGACGACAGGGTAGCCAAGGCAAACGGGGTGCCGCCTTTGGTGGTGATCGACAGGGAGGGCAACCGTCAGGCGATGGTAGACCGCAGCGGAAAATTCTATAAAATCGAGGAGTTGGATCCTGATTTTGTGTTGCAGCAATTAGATACGGAGTTGTATCGCCTGTATGCCGGGCGTTTTGTAAAAAATGCATATGACGATTCTTTGGCTCCGGACGCAGTGACTTTGGATATAGATTTGTGTATGATGCTCAAAGAGCGCAGACAGGTTTTTAAGATCGAAAAATATACACACAATTATCCCCATTGCTGGAGAACCGATAAGCCTGTACTTTATTATCCTTTAGATTCTTGGTTTATAAAGACTACCGCGGTTAAAGATCGGATGACGGAACTCAATAAAACTATTGTCTGGAAGCCCGAAAGCACAGGTACCGGCCGATTTGGAAAATGGTTGGAAAACTTGCAGGATTGGAACCTGTCGCGGAGCCGTTATTGGGGAACGCCCTTGCCCGTTTGGAGAGAAGTAGACGGAAACGAAGAGCGTTGTATGGGTTCGGTCACCGAATTGTACCAGGAGTTGGAAAAGGCGGCTTCTGCCGGAGTTATGCCGTCTAATCCCCTTAAAGATAAGGGATTTGTGCCCGGAGACTATTCTTCCTTAAATTATGATAAAATCGACCTGCATCGGCCTTATGTAGATGATTTTGTGCTGGTTTCTTCTAAGGGAAGGCCCATGTACCGCGAGAAAGATTTAATAGACGTATGGTTTGATTCGGGGGCGATGCCTTATGCCCAGGAAGGATTGGAACGTGTGTACAGCAAAGATTTTGGCCAAACCGCCGACTTTATTGCCGAAGGCGTAGACCAAACGCGCGGATGGTTTTTTACCTTGCACGCCATTGCCGCTATGGTAAGCGATAAAATATCTTTTAAAACAGTAATATCTAATGGTTTAATCTTAGATAAAGAGGGAAATAAAATGAGTAAGCGCTTGGGCAACACGGTTGACCCTTTTGGCGCCTTAGCCGAATATGGGGCAGACGCCCTGCGCTGGTACATGCTGACCAATGCCCAACCCTGGGACAACCTTAAGTTTGACGCAAATGGTGTAGACGAGGTTCGCCGAAAGTTTTTTGGCACCTTATATAATACCTACGCTTTTTTTGCCTTGTATGCCAATGTAGACCGCTATACAGGCTCGGAGCCTTTAGTCCCGATTGCCCGCCGTTCAGAATTGGATCGATGGATTTTGTCGCTGCTGAATACCTTAACAAAGCGGGTAGACGAGGCGTATTCCGACTATGACGTTACCACCGCCGGCAGATTGATGCAGGATTTTGTTTGCGACCACTTGAGCAACTGGTATGTGCGCCTAAACCGCAAACGCTATTGGGGCGGCGAAATGAACGAAGATAAATATGCGGCTTACCAAACCCTGCACACTTGTTTACAGACGGTAGCTGTGCTGATGGCCCCTGTTGCACCATTTTTTGCAGACCGGCTCTTTAGAGATTTGCACGCCGGAGGTTCAGGCCAATCGGTGCATACCGCTCTGATGCCTGTTTGGGACGAAAATTTGATAGACAGCGACTTGGAAGCAAGAATGGAGTTGGCGCAGCGTTGCAGTTCCATGGTATTGGCCCTCCGCCGTAAAGTCAATATAAAGGTACGCCAGCCTTTGGCCAAGATGGTGGTTCCGGTAACCGATTCGGGCGTCCAAGCGCAGATGGAAGCGATTAAATCCATCATTCTAAACGAAGTAAACGTCAAAGAAATAGAGTTTTTGTACGACACGGTCGGATTGATTGTAAAAAAAGTCAAGCCGAATTTTAAAACCTTGGGCAAAAAATATGGAAAACAGATGAAAGAAATTGCCGACGCCCTGCCATACTTTTCTCAGGAAGA
>WRJW01000074.1 GCA_009778375.1 Bacteroidota bacterium | reverse complement strand
TTTTTTACGGTAAAAATTCCCTTAATCAGATAGCTGATATGAAAGTATTTATTGTAGAAGACGAAATTCCGGCTCAAATACAGTTAGTACGCTTAATCAGCACGTATTATCCCCATTTTGAGGTGATCGGAAAAGCTGCCTCGATCAAATCAACGGTAGATTGGCTCCAAACCCACAGCGCCGACCTTATTTTTATGGATGTGGAACTGTCCGACGGTCTTTGCTTTGAAATCTTTAACCAAATCAAGGTAAAATCGCCGGTAATTATCGTCACCGCTTACGACAATTATGCGGTAAAAGCCTTTAAAGTAAACAGCATAGATTATTTGCTTAAACCTGTGCACAAAGACGATTTTATTGCGGCGGTAGAAAAAGTAATAAAGCGGAATGCCCCTTTGCTCCCCTTGGACGTACAGGCCTTAAAACAAATTTTTCAACCCAAAGTAGCCTATAAAGAGCGTTTTACCATTAAATTGGGAAACAGGATCATTGTGGTGAATATAGAGGATATCGCCTATTTTTGTTCAGAAGACAAATTGACCTGTATCGTTACCCGCAAAGAGAAAAAGTACCTTTCGGATCAAAGTTTGGATGCCATTGAAGAGATGCTGGATCCTAAATTATTCTTTAGGCTTTCTCGAAGCTGTATAACACACATTAGTGCAATTCAGTCTATTGTAAAATATTCCCACAGTAGATTCAAGATTACGTTGCTGCCTGCCACCGAGGAGCCTGTTTTGGTCAGCAGGGTGCGTATTCCTTTGTTTTTGTCTTGGTTAGAGGGGAGGTAAACCTGTTGCGCTACGGCCGATCCATCCTACCCATAAAGAGAATGGCGCCGGTGCTTTTTTCTTTGATCAGGTAGATAAAAGGGCGGTCGGCATAAAAAGTGGGGGTTTTTATTGACCCCGGCGACATGGCTTTTCTCATTTCAATAGCGGTTACGGCTGCAGCTTCGGTTCCCTTTTCGTTTACTTCTACAAAGGTTTTATGCAAAACTCTGGACACATACAGGTTAGGATTCTCGGCAATACCGTTTAAATTTCCTCCCGTTTGAAAAATCAGCTTCATGCCAAGATTAGCTATGGGGTCATTCAACTTAAAGGTACACTCCTGTTTAAAACGGGGAAATTTTACTTGAACCCGACAGCTCCACAAGTTAGTCAGGATATTATTCCACACGTCGTTGTCTACATAGTCCACCAAATCGTCCAAGGTTTGGCTTTGGGCGGGCAGTAGGGCTACCATGCTAAAGGCCTGATTTCCGTAAGGCATCTCCAAACATTGGAGCCTGTCGTCTTCGTAATAGAGAAAAGTCTCGGTCTGATTCATCATCTCTACGAGTTGGCCGGAGCCGTTTTCTACGCTAAAACTCTCTTTTTTTGTATTTTCCTGCTTAAAGGGAAATTTCCATTGACTTTTAAAATAGACGGCGTTAATCAGGTACATAACGGCATCGTGCGGAATTTCTTCCAAAATGGTGGGTATTTTATTGTTCGTCTTTTTGGCGCACCACTTGTTAATAGCGTCCAGCGTGGATTGCAGGCTAAAATTGAGGCTTTGCACCTCGGCATCGTAGTATTTTTTGTTGACATCAATAAAAGTTTGTTTTACCGAAAAGGTTTTTTCACTCCAAATAGAGTTGGCCAAGGCGAGGGTGGTTTGCCGGTCGATCTTGAGGAGGGCTTGAACCATTTTTTGATAATACTCGTTGATTTCGGTATCTGAAAAGTCCGACATACCCAGCACGGTTGCCATTTCGTCGCGGGCGTCGGGAGAAGTTCCGTTGTACAGCATGGCTAACGCTATGGTCACGCTCAGGGGGGAGATAAGGGCGTTTTCTTTGTCGTCCGAAGTGGCGACTTCTCTAAAGAGGTTAAAAGCAAAAGTATTATCTCCGGATAGTTTTTCAGATTGTTTGGTGGTCAGCACAATGGGCTTGGCCGGCCCAGGGTCGGGCGTGTTGTTTTTGTTGCAGTTCAACAGGAGCATCCCCGCGATTCCGGCGGCGACACCAAAAAATTTGGTTGTTCTCATAAAATGACATTTACTCTATAGATGCAGAAAATCCCAAAACGTTGCATCGGATGGGCAATTTTTTTGTTAATCTCATCCCAAAAATGGTAAAGTTCATCCGATTTTTATTTAATATTAGGGTAATATTGTTAAAATTTGTCCTGTTAAAAACTACGCTACCGTGACCTCAAAACCTGATCTTCGTTTTTGGCAAATCTGGAACCTGAGCTTTGGTTTCTTTGGGGTGCAGATTGCCTATTCGTTACAAAGCGCCAACATCAGCCGCATATTTGCCACCATTGGCGCCGACCCACACAGCCTCAGCTATTTTTGGATTCTGCCTCCCTTGATGGGGATTATGGTGCAGCCCATTGTGGGTACGCTGAGCGACCGTACCTGGACGCGCTTTGGCCGTAGGATTCCTTATCTGTTGGTGGGAGCGGTTGCTGCCGTGGCGGTGATGTGCCTGTTGCCCAATGCCGGCAGTTTTCATTTATCCTTTGCCCATGCCATGATCTTTGGCTTGATCGCCCTAATGCTGCTCGATACCTCCATCAATATGGCCATGCAGCCCTTTAAAATGTTGGTGGGCGATATGGTCAACGAAAAACAAAAGGGATTTGCCTTTTCTATCCAAAGTTTTTTGTGCAATGCCGGAAGTTTGGCGGGGTACCTCTTTCCCATCTTTTTTACCTGGATCGGAATTTCCAATTTGGCGGCGCCCGGCATAGTGCCCGACTCCGTGATATATTCGTTTTACATTGGGGCGGTTATCCTGATTTTATGCGTGGTTTATACTGCCGTAAAGGTTAAGGAGATGCCTCCCCATGAATATGCAACGTTTCATGGCATCGAAGAACAACCGGCCCATACGGAAAAAGCTAATTTTATAGAATTGCTTAAAAAAGCGCCGAGCGTATTTTGGACGGTGGGATTGGTTCAGTTTTTTTGCTGGGCTGCTTTTATGTATATGTGGACCTACACCAACGGCGCCATTGCCCACAATGTATGGGGTACCAACGATGTACGCTCCATCGCGTATCAAACGGCCGGCAACTGGGTGGGGGTGCTCTTTGCCGTGCAGGCTGTAGGCTCTTTGGGATGGGCTTTGATACTGCCTTTGTTCAAATCGAATAAACAGGGTTATGCCATCAGCCTGATTATCGGGGCTATTGGTTTTATTTCTACGTTGTTCATCCACAATCAATACCTCCTGTTCGGCTCTTACTTGTTGATTGGCTGCGCTTGGGCCGCCATGTTGGCGATGCCCTTTACCATCCTGACCAATGCTCTTTCGGGCAAAAACATGGGCGCTTATTTGGGATTATTCAACGGTACCATCTGTATTCCCCAAATTGTGGCCGCTCTGTTGGGCGGAGTGTTGTTGTCGCTATTGGGCAGCGTACAAGCCAATATGCTGGTGTTGGCCGGCCTCTTTTTGTTGCTGGGAGCCCTGAGCATACGTTTTATTAAAATCAAACCTGTATGATTCTCTCTGCCTGCCTGTTCGACTTAGACGGCGTGTTGGTCGACACCGCTAAATACCATTATTTAGCGTGGAAGCGTTTGGCCGCCGAGTTGGGTTTTTATTTTTCGGAAGCCCATAATGAGCGATTAAAGGGGGTAAGTCGGATGGCCTCTTTAGAGATCTTGCTGGAAGTAGGAGGTCTTACCCACTTTAGCGACGAGGAAAAATTAATGATGGCCGATAAAAAGAATGGTTGGTATGTCGATTATATCTATAAGATGACCCCCGACGAAATCCTCCCCGGCGCTTTGCCATTTGTACACTGCGTAAAAGCGGCAGGATTAAAAATCGCCATAGGATCAGCCAGTAAAAATGCCGGCATGATTTTGGACCGAGTGGGCATTGCCTC
>WRJW01000073.1 GCA_009778375.1 Bacteroidota bacterium | reverse complement strand
GCCTCTCATGCCGCGCTTCAAAAAGCCCTACAGGAGCAACGCACCCCCAAAGAGACGCGGCAACTTATGAAAGAGATGCAAAAACAACTCAAAGAGACGCAAAAAGTTTTGAAAAAAAACAGGTACTAAAAACTTTCATTATTACCTTTGCCCAAAATCAATCCTCATGAAAAACATTTTGCTACTATTCGGTGTTGCACTTTGCACCCTTTACCATCTCCACGCGCAAGGGCTTATTGTTACTTATGAAGAGTCAACTTCTTTCCAGTTTCAGCGACAACCTCCCAACCTTAGCCAAATCGATAATCCGCAAATGCGTATGGCTGTAGAAAACAGCATGAGGGGTATGGATCGGAACAGGAATATGGAAATGTCCAAAACGTCTCAATTATTTGTAAACAACGCCGTTTCGGAATACAGGACCGAACAGTCCAAACCACAAAACCGCGAAGAATCTTTTACCGATGAACGCGCCGGAAATGTGGTGCCCACCAGAACGGAAGTTACCAGACTTACTACCATTACTCCCCATACTTATTACAAAGACCGCCACAACAAATCAAAACTGACGCAAATAAATATTGATGGAAAAGAGTATATTGTGAATGAGCCGCTTGGCGAAATTAAATGGAAAATAGGAAAGAAAAAACAGACCGTTTCGGGCTATCAATGTATTGAGGCTACTGCAAAAACAGCCGATGGAATGCCCATAACGGCATGGTTTACCCCCGATATTCCTATTAACGACGGCCCCGGTACCTATTGGGGTTTGCCCGGGCTGATACTCTATGTAGAGATCGAGGGAGATATGAGCAGGCAAATCTACTCGTGCACCTCTATTGAACAGGTTGACGGCTTATTATCTATTGACGCTCCCGACAGTGGCGAGAAGATAACCAAGGCAGAACTCGAAAAAATGAGGGGAGAACTCATACAGCGCCTTCAGGAAAATGCTGCAAGACGCGGAAACAATTCCGGAAACAGCGGAACGGTGATTATCCGATGAGGAATGCGTACTTTTCTGCATATAACAGCATTATTGCTGTTTGTCCATATTTTGACTCCCTTAAATGCACAGGAAAAAAGCATCACAGGCAAGGTACGTAATGCACAGGGAGAGGCGCTGTCGTTTGCCAACGTAACGCTCATCAGCCTGCCCGACTCTTCCTATATTGCCTATACTTCCACCGACCAAAACGGCAACTATGCACTCAGTTACTCCGAATCGGGCGAAGCCTTTTTGCAGGTCAGTTATATGGGATATACCACGCAAAGGCACCCTCTGCACTTGGACAGAGCCGCCCAAACCGCCGATTTTGTGCTCGAAGCGTCAAACACCACCCTTAAAAGCGCCACCGTAAACGCCCGATTGCTCGGCGCCCGTGTCCGGGGCGATACCATCGTGTATAATTTGGGCGTTTACACCGACAATACGGAGCGCGTATTAAAAGACATCCTTGAAAAGTTGCCGGGGATTCAGGTGGACGAAAACGGAAAAGTATCTGCGCAGGGGCAACCGGTCAAAATATTGATTGACGGCAAGGAGTTCTTTTTTGACCAGTCGCAAATGGCTTCTAAAAACCTCCCCGCCAGAATGGTAGAGAGCGTCGAATTGATTAACAACTACAACGACATTGGCATCTTGAGCAACTCGTCTGCGCCGCAGGGCATTGCGGTGTTGAATATTGGCATTAAAGATGAATTTAAAGGCAGAATCAGCGGCACGCTCTTGGGCGGCGGCGGGGCGCTTCATAAATATGCCGGCAAGGCAAACCTCTTTAGCCTCTCCAAAAATATGAGCCTTGCTACCATTATTGATGCCAACAATACGGGCGAAATGGCTTTTACGCTTAGCGATTATATTCTTTTTCAGGGAGGTATGCAACAACTTTCGCGTAACGGCAGCGGGCGCATATCGGGAGACGACTTAGACGTTCCCATCATGGCGTTTACAGACGACGTTGCGCGTAAAGAGGGACAAATGCCCGCCCTCAACCTCAGTTACCGCCATCCCAATAACAAACTCAAAATAAATTCCTACCTTATTGCCAACCACCAAAGGCAGGAGGGCGAAACGCGCGCCCAAAGATGGGCGACGACCGACGGCGGCGGAGCGCCTACTTCCATAGACGGTTTGAGCGAGCGGAGCCGGTTTAGTTTTGCCAACGCCTACCTGAGCGCCGACTATCAGCCTTCTCAAAACTTTTTTATATCCAACAGGGCAATGCTCAGCGGACAGGATCGCAGCCTCCACAGAATGGTGAATAGACAAATAGCCATACTTTCAGACACCCTCTCTTCAGACGAAAACACCAAACTGTTTGATTTTAAAAACTATCTGTTGAGTATGTATAAAACCAAAAACAACCATGTTTTTACCTTTGACGGTTTTTATCGATTCAACAGTAGGCCTTCTGACCTCTATCTAGGGGCGGATGCCCCCTTTTTGGGACTCCCTTTCTCCTTTGAGGCAACCACCTATTACCGCGCCCTGCAAAAGAGCAGCCGGCAAGCGCACGAACTCTCGTTTTTTGTAGAATATGGACACAACCTTGGGAGTTTCTATTTAAAATCTCAAGCGGGTCTGAGCCACATAAACCGGCGCTATAATGCCTCCCTTTTTCAGTCGCTGGATAGAACAGAGGTCTCTTTTCTTCCTCAGGAGGAGTATGCCAACGCCATTATCTACCGCCATACCGACCTGTGGGCAGGGCTTTATCTCCAACGCAATGTGGGCATAGTGCGTCTTGCCTTTGGCGTAGATATTCACCGCTTTGCCACCGCCCTTAACGACAAAAACAACCGCCCGTTAGCAAAAAGCGACCCGTGGAAACTCTTCCCTAATGCACAGGCTACCCTCTATTTTTCCTCCACCAACCGCATCACCCTGTCGGTGAATCAATCGGAGGAGTTGCAAAGAATTAATGCATTCAACAGTAGTTGGATAGCCGTCGACTACAAAACCATGATGATGGGACAAGTGGTGAATCATTTGATGAATCCGCTCTTTAACGCATCCCTGAGGTACGTCTATAACAACTTCTTTGCGGGAACCAACCTATTGGTAAGCACCTCGTTTACAAGGCAATCCAATCCATTGAGCGCCAATTATACCTATTTTTCCAACTATACCCAATCCGCCACTGTTGAGGCGCCCGCCGGCAACAGAATGACCTCCAACCTCCAATTCAGGCAAAGTCTGAGGTTTATCCCTGTGGATGTTCGATTAAGAGTTTCCCACTCTTTTACTGACGCTTACAACTACATCAATAGCGCTGAAAATGAACTCATACAGCAATCTCTTACGATTGATTTAGCCCTTTTGACCTTTACCAAAAAGATGGTGAACGGCGAATTGGGCGGGAACGTGTACCTGTATGGCAACCAAAGCAAACTTTCGGACAAAACAACCCGCCTGCTCACTTTAGCTCCCTACGCCAAACTGCGCATCAATGCGGGCAAAGGGTGGACGATGGTTTCGTCTGCGCAACATTTCAAATACGATGCCAGCGACACGCGCAGAGACATTACCCACCTGAGCGCCTCCATCGTTTACATTCCGCCCAAAAGCAGTTTTGAATTTGAACTGAACGCGAACAATATACTAAACTTTAACAAAACCGAAAAAGTTACCAGCATCTATGTCGGCAGTTTTTTTGAGGAGCGCGTGATCCGCACCCTCCCCGGCTACATCATGGTTAAAGCAACCTACAGACTGTAAACATAAAATCTATATATTATGAAAACCAAAAACCTCTTATCCGCTTTCCTTTGTATCCTGTTGCTACTCCCCATTTCCTGTAACAACCAACCTACTGACATTCCAGTTATCGATATGGATAACCCTTCCGGCTCCATTGACCTCAAGATTTCCGATCTGCTCAA
>WRJW01000072.1 GCA_009778375.1 Bacteroidota bacterium | reverse complement strand
GCAGAACTTAAAATTTTTATGACTGCCCGTCCCGAAATCCGAGCCCAAAGGAGGTATCTTGAATGGTCTCGACAAGGCATCCCGCCCGCTTATGAAGAAATCCTCGAAAACATTCGAAAAAGAGACTTCTTAGATCAAACCCGCCCTAATGCTCCTCTTTGTCAAGCTCCCGATGCGCTTTTGTTGGATAATTCCGATTTAACCCTCGAACAGCAAATGTTATGGTTAGAGAAAGTTTTGACGAACCGCTGGGGTTAAAAGTGGACGTAGATGCCCACTCCGGTTTCTGCAACGGAGTAATACGTGCCATTAATGAGGCCGAGTGTTATTTAGCCCAATCTGCCCCTCTTTATTCCATAGGCGCGCTGGTACACAATAACAAAGAATTGGAACGATTACATCAGATCGGCCTTTGTGTCATTCAACCCGATCAATTGGCCGAAATCGCCGGACAGACCCTTATCATTCGCGCACACGGAGAGCCGCCTTCGACTTATGTAGAGGCAAAAAAATACAAAATCCGCATTATAGATTGCAGTTGCCCTGTGGTATTGAAACTACAGCAAAAAATTAAGGAAGAATACCGTAGAATCAAACCAATGAAGGGACAAATCGCCATTTTAGGTAAAAAGGGCCATGCAGAAGTCAACGGCCTGATTGGTCAGGTAGACGGGGACGCCCTTATTTTAGAAGAGCGCAGCCAGGCCCGTCTGCTCGACTTTAATCGTCCCATCAGCCTTTTTGCCCAAACCACTCAGGATCCTCCCGCTTTTCCCCTGCTCTGCCGACTCATCGAGGCGCTTTACCGCTCGCGAGGTCTTAACCCCGAGGATTATTTTTGCGCCTTTAATACCATCTGCCAACAAGTTTCCGGTCGACTCCCACTCCTCCGTACCTTTGCCAAAGAACATCGTGTAATTGTATTTGTCTGCGGCAAAGAGAGTTCTAACGGAAAAGTTTTGTTCAGAGCCTGTCAATCGGCAAATTATCGTTCACACATGGTAGAGAATGCAGCATCCGTTTCTGTAAATTGGTTTAATCGAGGAGATTCGGTGGGAATATGCGGCGCCACTTCTACCCCCAAATGGCTGATGGAAGAGATTGCCGAAGTAATACGAACTTTCTGAATTTCAGACAAGAAGGAATATTTGCTTTACCCAAAATATTTGTATATATTTGTAAAAATTATCATCATAGATAATGCAAAGATTAGTTTTTAATAATTTAGCTTTGGCCGCAACGGTAATAGGAATCGTAGCCACGACATCCTGCAAGAAAGCAAGCGGAGAAGATGACAGAACTTTCACAGTCACTTTTAACAGCAAAGGGGGAGGCGAAGTGGCTACCCAAACTGTGAAGATTGGAGACAGGGCAACCGAGCCGGAACCTGCTCCAGCCTTGGCCGGATACATTTTAGAGGGCTGGTATACGGATGATTTCACCTTAAAAAACCGTTGGAATTTTGCCGCCAATACCATAATTACCAATATTACACTCTATGCAAAATGGGAATTATCTCAACTGTTGCACGAAACCATTAGCTATACAAGGCAGGGTACTTCTGTCATTTATAACTGTTTTTCCTTGACAATAACCAAGGATGAACAGTTTACTATTAATTGGGGAGATGGTTCTGACATTCAAACAATAACAGGACCAGGAGACGGATGGTATTCACATTTTTATGATGATCGCAACATTTCTCACAACGTAATCATTTCAGGAGGCACGGCTGATTGTTCGTTTACTTACTTTAATTGTGTTGATTTAGACTCCTTTGGCACTGATTGGCAGATGATGCATTTAGACTTAATGGGTTGTAAATCATTACAAAATTTGATCTGTTATGGCAATTGGTTAAAAAATTTGGATCTAAGCGAATGTACGGCATTAACAACACTGGATTGCGAATGGAACCAATTGACCACCATAGATCTGAGTTCAAATAATGCATTATCGTACATAAACTGTAATAATAATCGTTTTCTTCTATCTGAATTATATAATATTTCTAAAAAGATAAGCAATCCGAATAACAAGGTATTAGGGACACAAAGATTAGAAAAACGGGAGATCGCAATAGGAGATATTATTGATTATTCAGCACAAAATGAATTTGATGGCATCGCTACCGTTTTTATCGTGTATAAAGATGACTCACCTGCTCTTTCAAATGATTATACCATCAACAATGGAATTATGACATTCAGCAATACAGGAAATTACACCATTACCATGAGTAATGCTGCAATTTTATCACACAGTTTTTATCCTGCCGAAGTTATAGTAAATATTCGTGTAAACTGAAAATAAACATCTAACAATAAATAACACAAAAGATTATGCAACTTAGATCTATTTTATGATTGTTGCCGAAATACTCTTTCCCTTAGCCTTGCCGCTACCTTTAAGGTACAGGCTCACGCCCGACCAGTCGGTATGGGCAAAACCCGGCGTATTTGTACGGGCGCCCTTGGGCAATCGCACCCTTCTCGGTATCATCGCCTCTACCTCCTCTCAGGAAGAGCGTATAGAGCCGGAGCATACAGAAAAATTTAAATTTGTCACCTCCCTTGAAACCCACTTCTTTGCCATCTCTTCCAAGCGACTTTCGCTCTGGAAGTGGATATCGGACTATTATCTTTGCAGTCCGGGAGAAGTGATGAAGGCTGCTGTATCGTCTCATCCACCCATTATTGCCGATCTCGACGACTCGGTAATGTCCACTCCCTCTTTGCCGACGCTAACGCCTGAGCAGTTGTCGGCCTATAAGGAGATGCAACCACATATCGCCGCCGGCAACGTCGTATTGCTACAGGCCGATCGACAAAGGACCAACCTCTATCTCTACCTTTTACAACAAACCCTGTCTTCGGGTAAAAATGCCCTGCTACTGATTCCCGAATTAGGAGCCGGTGAACAACAATACCGTTATATTCAAACCTGTTTTGACAGGAGGGTATTTTTATTTCATTCCCAATTGACTCCGGCCAAACGAAGGAAAACACTGCAGGATGTGGCCAATCAAACCACTCCTTTTATCGTAGTCGGTTCTCGATCCGCCTTGTTGTTTATAGACTATAAAGAGCTGGGACTCATCATTATAGATGAAGAACAGGACCACTCTTTTAAGCAGAATGATCCGGCACCGCGCTTTCATGCCCGAGATTTGGCCCTCTTCATGGGACGTTTGTATCGTGCGCCTGTGGTATTGGGCAGCTCCTGCCCCAGTTTGGAAAGTGAATACAACGTACATGCAGGCAGATACCATTCCGTACTACTTTCTTCTTCTACTTTTTCTCCCCCAAAGATTGAAATGGTAGATACCCTCAGGCTCTCGAAAAAAAAACAGATGTATGGACTGATTTCCAAACATTTATTCGAAGCCCTGAACCATTGCCTTACCCAAAAAAAACAAGCCCTCCTTTTCAGTTCAAAAGACGAGTTGCTGCGCCAACAACTGCAACTCCATTTTCCGGATGCCCGTATTGTCTCTCTTCACGATTTTTCCAACCTGCAAAAGCGGCACAATCAACTGCTGCAATTCAAAAACAAGGAATCAGACATTTTGATCGGCAGCCCTACCCTTCATAAAAACTTGGATTTTGGGCAGGTGGCCCTGACAGCCATCTTAGACGTCGATCCGCAACTTTCCCGTCAGGATTTCAGGGCCCATGAAAGAACATACCAAACCCTCACTGCTCTTGCTGCCTGGGCCCCCCTCCTTATCCTTCAAACCGACCAACCCGACCATCCTCTGTATGGCTTTTTACAAAAAAATAATTTACAGGATTTTGTACGGGAACAATTAGCAGAACGCAAAAACTTTCATTATCCTCCCTTTGTACGCTTGGTGGC
>WRJW01000071.1 GCA_009778375.1 Bacteroidota bacterium | reverse complement strand
TCTTTTTGGCCCCAAAGCACTTTGATCAATTCTTCGCTGGTACAGGTTTCTCCAAGTTTGCTGCAGAATAGAAAAAGTAATTCATTTTCTTTAGGTATAAGGTCTATATATGTACCGGTATCACATAGAATGTAAAAATCTTCCGGAAGGTAAAGTGACTGACCCAACGGGATTTTTGGCTTCCCTGGTGCTAAGGTGGTTAGACAACGCTGTATACGTAATGCCAAATCGCTTGGATTAATATCGATGGTAATACAGTCGCTTACATTGCGATAAAAGGCGGAAATTGCATTGGCCGCTTCAAAGTCGGTAACAATAAGCATAATGGGAATATGATCGTCCTTTGCATGGATAATGTTGATAATACGAACAAGGTCAATATTTGGAAATTCTTCATGAATTAGCACAATATTTGGTCGTACTTTCCGGTATAACCTAAACGCTGTGGCTCTGTTCTGGGCAGACAATACATTGTAACCTCTGTTGTGTAAATGTTCTGCAACAGATGTCGTGAACCTTTTGGTGTGGTCGATGATTAATACTGTTTTGTTCATTGAATCAAAGGGGTATAAAAAAAGCGGACTTAAATATCCGCCATTGAGGTTGTGAGAATTACCCGTAATACAAATAAGTAAGCCCGCCCTTACTACTTATCCTTAGTATTACTTTTGAAACTTCTCACATTTCAATGGCAAGAATAAAGCAAAACGCTGTTTTATATATTATTATATTAGTTTATGTCATTTGTTTTAGCGCTGAGACTGCAAAGTTATGAAAATTTCGTTATAGTAATTTTTCCAACAGACACACCGTCTCTACGTGGTGGGTATGGGGAAACATATCAAAAGGCTGGAGGGCGGTAACCCTGTATCCTCCGGCGCAAAGTTGCTTAAGGTCCCACGCTAAGGAAACAGGGTTGCAGCTCACATAAATAATCTTTTGAGGAGCCGCATACAAAATGGCTTTTTTAATCTCAATAAGGGTGCCCGAGCGAGGAGGATCCAAAATGATAAGGTCGGCCTTAGGGTTGCGGTCTACAAAATCGGAGGTAAAGGTCTCCAGAATATCGCCGGCAATAAAGCGGACGTGTGCCATACCGTTGATTTTGGCATTCTCTTTGGCATCCAAAACGGCGGCGGGATTCCCTTCGATGCCGATTACTTCTTTGGCTCCATCGGCTATATAACAGGCAATAGAGCCAATACCGGTATAAAGGTCGTACACCGTTTCAGAACCCGAAAGTCCGGCGTATCTTTTTATTTGACGATACAGGGCAACCGCCTGTAAGGGATTAGGCTGAAAAAAAGAGAATGGGCCATATTCAAAGGCTATGGAGTCGATTTTTTCTGTGAGTCGTGCGGATCCAACCACATACTGTTGCGCAGCAAAACCAAAAATGCAACAAGTATCACCCAATGTGGTAGTTCTGATTTGCAGATATTGCAAGGGCAACCCCTTGGTCAACTCAAAAACTTTTTTAGCCATCAGGTGTACGCGAGGCGGTTGCAAAAAACAGGTATCACATTCAAAAATCTTGTGCGCCTCTTCTTTAGGATGAAACCCAAAAATCGGTTCGGGTTGAGAGGCAAAA
Organism: Bacteroidota bacterium; assembly: GCA_009778375.1. GTDB lineage: Bacteria > Bacteroidota > Bacteroidia > Bacteroidales > UBA932 > WRBG01. The sequence goes on along the minus strand of WRJW01000071.1, from coordinate 2,219 downwards.
GCATACTCCGACTTATTTCGATACCCCTGTTGCAAGGGACTTGGCGCCACATCGGGTACGGGCGGCGTATCTATTTCGTATTTGGCAAGGGCGTCTATCAATATTTGACGTTTCCAATAGCGTTGTGCGGGATAGGCCATATGCTGCCAGTTACACCCTCCACATATAGAGGAATGTGGGCAAAAAGGGGTAATTCGATCGGGGGAGGCTTTTAACAGGCGGCGTACCACCGCCTGACGGAATCCGCGTTGTCGGCGCACGATTTCGACCTCGGCCTCTTCTCCCGGAATGGCATGGTCGGCGTAAATGGTTTTGGTACCGGTATCTGTTTCTGCCGTACCGGCAGCACGGCCTCCGGAGTGGAAATGGGTAAAATGCGCTTGTCGCAGCATCTTATACTATACGTTTGTCTATGAGGTATTTGTTTCGATCGTGGCTGTTTCTCGACACCAATTCACCCAAAAATCCGGCCAAAAAGAGTTGCATCCCCACAATCAGGGCTACCAAGGCAATGTAAAAGAGGGGCTGGTCGGTAACGGCCCGGTATTTGATTCCATGCGATTGGGCAATGAGTTTGTTGATAATGATGATCAGGGAGCAGGCAAAACCGGCCAAAAAGGTGAGGGAGCCTGCGAGGCCAAAAAAATGCATCGGTTTTTTGCCGAATTTGGATAAAAACCAGAGCGAGAGCAGATCTAAATATCCATGTACAAAACGGTTAAGTCCAAATTTACTCTTTCCGTATTTCCGCGCCTGATGTTGCACCACCTTTTCTCCAATCCGGCTAAATCCGGCAGATTTAGCCAAATAGGGGATATAACGATGCATTTCTCCATAGACTTCTATGCTCTTTATCACCTCTTTACGGTAGGCCTTGAGGCCGCAATTCATATCGTGGAGTTTAACCCCCGTAACCCAACGGGCGGTAGCGTTGTAGAGTTTAGAGGGGAGGTTTTTGGTGAGCACGCCGTCGTGGCGTCTCTTTTTCCAGCCCGACACTAAATCATACGCTCCGCTTTTAATCATTTGGTAAAGTTCGGGGATTTCGTCCGGACTGTCCTGAAGGTCAGCATCCATGGTAATGACCACATCCCCTTGGGCCGCCTCAAAACCGCAATAGAGGGCCGCCGATTTACCGTAGTTGCGGCGGAAACGGATGCCCTTGACAGGAGCATCTGTTTGGCTACGCCCCTCGATATACTCCCAGGATCCGTCGTTACTGCCGTCGTCCACCAAGACGATTTCGTAATTCAGTCCCGCAGAAGCCGTTACCCTGCCTATCCAGTCTATCAACTCCGGCAGGGATTCCCGTTCGTTGAACAGGGCAATGACTACCGACAAATCCATACTATTCGTCCCCCTCCGAATCGTAAAAGGGAGGTTGTTCTTTTTTGGAATAATTAGCCAGAATAGCCGAAATAATAAGGCCCCAGATCGAGGCGTAGATGAACATAATAAGGGTCATAATTGCAGGCATGTTGTTGGCCCATTTGTCCAAATCTAAAGCGCCGGAGTTGCCGTAGCGTTGCATCGCCTGCATGGCGGCTTCGGTTTGCTGTGCCATGGTCTCGGGAAAGAGGTAGGTTTGATGTACAAATACGTATACTGCGTAAGCAATGGCCGAGCAAAACGACACGGTAAAGCCGTATCTGAATCCCTGACCGTAGCTAAAATACTCCTGTTCCTTACCGTATTGTTTCATAAAAAAGGAAAGGGCGCTTATGGTGGCCACCAATTTGAGGATGGTCCACACCCAGCCATACCCCGGCAGAAGGGTTGGCAGCAACATGAAAATAATAGATACTAAAGCCAGTAAGAGGCCGTTTACGGCAGCGGAATTCCAAAAATCTGTTTTCATCATCCAAAATTTTGCCAAAGATAGGGATTTTTTCCTATTCCCACTCCACCGTAGCAGGCGGTTTGGCGGTAATATCGTAGACTACCCTGCTGATAGAGGGTATTTCGTGCACGATTCTTGAAGATATTTTACTAAGGACGCTGTGGGGAAGCGGGCTATAATCGCAGCTCATAAAATCGGCAGTTTCTACGGCTCGCACAGCCACCACATAGTCGCAGGTACGCCGATTTTCTTTGACCCCTACCGAGCGGGTATTTGTCAAAATGGCAAAATATTGCTTGGGTTTTTTCTTGAGTTTTCCGATTTCCTGACGTACAATATGGTCGGCACTACGAAGTAGTTCGAGTTTTTTATGCGTCAC
>WRJW01000070.1 GCA_009778375.1 Bacteroidota bacterium | reverse complement strand
TCTAAGCCGGTGGTAGGCTCGTCAAGAAAGAGGATTTGCGGATGGTTGAGCAACGCCACCGCCAAAGCCAACCGTTGCCGCTGTCCGCCCGACAGATTTTTGGTCAGTGCGCCACGCTTCTCTTCCAATCCCACTAAAGCCATCACTTCGTTCACCCGCTCATCGCCCAATTTGAAAAACGAGGCAAAGAGGCGCAATACCTCCTCTACCTTTAACTTTTCGGGGAATCGCGTCTCCTGCAACGACAGTCCAATGATGCCACGCAACTCTTTTTCGTCTCTTTTCCAACTCTTTCTCTGTATAAAAATGTCGCCGCTATCGGGTTTACCCAGCCCCTCCATCATCTCTACCAAGGTAGTTTTTCCGGCGCCGTTGGGTCCCAGCAAGGCCACAAACTCCCCCTTTTCGATCGCAAAAGAGATGCCGCGTACTGCATGGACCTCTTTAAATGATTTGAATACGTTGGTTACTTCGATCATAAATTAATTTCTTATATACTCCCTTGCAACCCGCCAAACCCCTTCTTGACGAAAAGCCGGTATGGTTTGTCGTTTGGCGGCATTGGTAATCGACACGGCGCTTATGCTGTTGTTTTTAGCATACTCCGATAATTTGATAATTTCTTTACCGCCAAGATAGGTCAATCGTTTGTTAAACGATTCTGAAAGAGCAAGATATAGGTAGTCAGAAAATTTATCAGACTTGTGTTTACCGCGCCATTCGTCAAAAATCGGATAATACGCTTCCCTTTTTCCTTTGTTTTGAATAATCACAGGGGGATAACCCAAAGCGGCAAGTTGCACATTTATGATGAGCCTCCCCATGCGTCCATTGCCGTCGCAAAAAGGGTGTATAGTTTCAAACTGCAAATGAAACTCGGCAATTTTCTGTAAAAAATAGGTGTCGTCTTGGCTGTTATACTGATTGATAAGATTTTGGAGCAACTGTTGTACCTGTTCGGGGGGCGGAGCAATATGCCACCCAACGCGTACATATTCGCCTGCCCGTCGAATCCGCCCTGCGTACTCATCATTGATCCCGCCAAGGAGCATTTGATGCAACAGTTCAAAATTTTCGATGGTAAGTTCATAGTTGGGCCTCGTCCAAAGATATTTTATCACGCGCGCTAAATTGGCGGCCTCGTAGGTTTCGCGCAGCGAAACTTCACGCATCAAAGCCTGCGCCAAAAGAATTTTTTCGGTTTCTTTAAGCGTAAGGGTAGAATTTTCAATGGCGTTTGAGTTATACACCATTTCGGGTAACTCCGATTCGGCAATCATCTTTAACAAATCGTTGTGCGTGCCGCGCAGTTGCTCATACGCCAATTTTAGCGCTTTAATTTTCTCTTTTTTCGATTGATTAATCATAACCCTCTTCTTATTTCGACTGCAAATTTACGAATATATTCTGATTTCCCGTGAATAGCTGGCATTTCATCGTAAAGATTCACGATTTTTTCTCCTCTTAAAACAAACTCCCCACCTGAAACACCGCAAACGACAGGAGCCAGGCCAAGGCTACGGTATACCCCACAATAAAGGCCGCCCACCCGGGCCCTGCTTCCCGCTTTACCGCTACCACCGAGGCAATACAGGGAAAATAGAGCAGCACAAAAATCATCAGGGTATAGGCCGCCAAAGGAGAAGAGACTTGAGCTTGGGAGTCATGTTCGGTAGAGAGTACCGACATAGTGCTTACAATTATCTCTTTGGCTGCAAAGCCGCCCGCTAAACTGACCCCGATTTGCCAATCAAAACCCAAGGGGCGGAGCACAGGCGCTATTACGTGTCCTATTTTACCGATGTAGGAATCTTCTAAACTCTTTCGGCCTTGGGGAAAATAACCCAATCCCCAAATTACCACCGATGCCAACAAGATCACCGTTCCCATTTTTTTGATATATTGTCCACCCTTATGCCACATATGCCGCATCACACTCCTCAAACCGGGCCTCCGATAGGGCGGAAGTTCCATCACAAAAGGAGCTTCGTGCTTTGAGAAAAACCATTTATGCAACAATATCGAAGAGATGATTCCCACCAAAATCCCGATCAAATAGATCGAAAAGAGTACCAATCCCTGATACCGTACAAAAAAGGCCGAAATCAGCAAAACATAGAGCGGCAAGCGGGCGCTGCAAGACATAAAGGGAATAATCAATATAGTCAGAATACGGTCTTTACGACTTTCTAACAGTCGGGTAGCCATAATCGCCGGCACGTTGCAGCCGAATCCCATAATCAGGGGAATAAACGATTTGCCGTGTAACCCGATTTTGTGCATGAGTTTATCCATCATAAACGCCGCCCGGGCCATATAGCCCGAATCCTCCATGATCGATATAAACAAAAAGAGAATCAATATATTGGGTAAAAACACCAATACGCCTCCCATCCCTCCAATCATCCCGTCAACCACCAAGCCCCGCAAGACGGGCCAGGCGCTCAGCATACCCTCTATCCACCGGCCCAACGATGCAATGCCCTGAGCCAACCAGTCAGCGGGAATCTTCCCCAATGAAAAAGTGGTTTGAAACATCAAAAACAAAAAGAGAAGAAAAATCGGGATCCCCGTATATTTACCCGTCAGGATTTGGTCGATTTTTCCCGATTTTATATGGACGTCTATTTTTTTACCTCTAAGGGTCTCTCCTAAAGCGCCCGAAATAAAGCCGTATCTTGCATTGGCTAAAGTCGTTTGCATATTTTGGCCAAAGAGCCGCTCCCCTTTGGCCCGCTCTTTAGCCGATACTTCCAAGATGGCCCCACTGTTTGCCGCCTCTTCTTCCACGATTTTGATCGCCTCCTCATCCGATTCCAACAACTTGATCGATAGATATCGGGATGAATATTTGTCTGTGATGGAAGCATTTTCCCATATTTTGTCTTGCAAACGATCAATGCTTTGCTCTGTATCTGCCCCGTAATGGATATGAATATGCCTGAGTACCGGATCATTATCTTCAAATACGGCAATAACGGTATCCCAAAGCGGGGCCAACCCTTCTCCCTTGGAGGCTACCGTTGGCAACATAGGAATCCCCATCATCCGCCCTAAGGAATCGTAGTCAAGTTCCGCCCCCGTGGCCAGAAATTCGTCGTACATATTGAGGGCGGCCACCACTTTAATATCCATATCAATCAACTGGGTGGTCAGGTACATGTTTCGCTCTAAATTAGTAACGTCCAATACATTGAGTACCAAGTCGGGTTTTTCTTCCAATAAATGCTTCCGCACATAGACCTCTTCGGGGGTATAGGCCGTCAGGGAATAGGTACCCGGAAGGTCTATCAGATGAATGGTATAGTCCTTATACTCAAAATGCCCCGCCTTGGCGTCAACCGTAACGCCCGAATAGTTGCCCACCCGCTCATGGGCGCGTGTTGCCTGATTAAAGAGGGAGGTTTTGCCGCAGTTGGGGTTGCCTGCCAAGGCCACGCGAATATGGTTCTGCTCCCCGTGCAGGTAGCGGTTGGCAATGGGATGGGCCAGCAGGCTTCCCGCTGGCTCACTCAAGCGATCGCTGCCCTGCCCTAATCCCTCTTCCTCCCTCCATCCCTCTTCCTCTCCCTCGGCCACCGCCATGACCTCTACCCGTTCTGCCTCGCTCCGGCGCAGGGCCAACCGGTAGCCCATCAATGCATACTCCACCGGATCAAGCAGGGGGGCATTTTTAATCACTTTGACCTCTTTGCCTCGGACAAAACCCATTTCGATCATCCGCTGACGAAAGGATCCGTGGCCGGAGACCCTTATAACAATACCTGATTCGGAGGTTTTGAGGTCAGACAGCCGCA
>WRJW01000069.1 GCA_009778375.1 Bacteroidota bacterium | reverse complement strand
ACTGCAGCCCTCGAAGGGTTGGCCCTTGGGGTGCAGGTAAACAACTCCTACGGGGAGCCGGGAGCTACGGCTTCGATACGTATTCGCGGTTTTAACTCTATCAACGGATCGAACGATCCCTATTATGTCTTGAACGGCGTACCCATGGGGGGGAGTATAAACGACCTTAACGCTGCCGACATTGAATCAATCACCATTCTTAAGGACGCATCGTCTGCTGCCTTGTACGGGAATAAAGCTGCCAATGGCGTTGTATTGATCACTACCAAAAGCGGGCGTATTGGCGAGGACAACCTGACGGTTCAGGCAAATTTTAATTTTGGGGTATATCAGATGGGGATGAAAGACTATAAACGCCTCAACGCGGAAGAGTTTATGGAAACGTACTGGATGGGAAGGCGCAACGCCCTCTTTACCGACAACCCCGCAAAGTACTCCACCTGGTCTGACGCCAATGCCGACGCCAATATTGCTGTTAGAGATGGTCTGAACTACAATATTTTTAACAAAGACTGGAGCAGCCTCTTTGATGCCAATGGTAAATTATCGGCAGGTACGCAAATTCTTCCGGGTTATGTGGACGATTTGGATTGGTGGAAACCCTTGGTACGTACAGGAGTTAGAAACGATTACAATATTAATGCACGTGGAGGGAGTAAGAGGGCAACTTATTATATGTCGGCCGGTTATCTCGAAGAACAAGGTTATACAAAGCAGTCTGGGCAAGAGCGCTTTACTGGAAACATGAAGATAGATGTTACCCCCACCAAATGGATGAAAGCGGGCCTTTCGATGAATGGAACTAATGCAACAACCGACAGAATGTCGGGTGACGGCGGTACAAGTTATATTAACCCATTTTATAACGCCCGTAATATGTCGCCCATCTATCCTGTTCACTTGCATGACCCCGCTACGGGAGCCTATATTTTGGATGGAGAAGGAAACAAAATATATGACGATGGAACAATGGGTTTGACACGCCCCCAAAACAATTCGCGCCATATTGTGTGGGAAACTGAGCTAAATAAAGATCGCACTTATCGCAACGCTTTGAATTCAAGTGCATATATAGATATCTCTTTTTTAAAAGATTTTGTCTTTTCATTCAAAGGCAATATGAATAACCTGAATACGCAAGGTAAAACGTACAATTCGGCCTTGGTGGGGGACGGAAAAGGGAGTAATGGACGTACCTCCGAGAGTGATTACCGGTACCGGTATTTTACGGTGCAGCAACTCTTAACATGGAAGCATACCTTTAGCGGCGTTCATAACGTGGATGTTTTGCTTGGGCATGAGAACTACTCCTACTTGTCTCAATACACCTACGCCTATAAGACCGATGAGAAGTTTGCCAATCTGATGGAGCTGGTAAACTTTAATATAATGACTCAGTTGAATGGCAATCGAACAACCTACAGAACAGAAGGGTATCTTTCCAGGGTAGGATATAATTACGACAACAAGTATTTTGTAGAAGGTATGATCCGTAGAGACGGTAGCTCCCGATTTTTCAAGGATAACCGTTGGGGAAATTTTTGGTCGGTAGGCGGTAGCTGGATTATTTCGAAGGAGGCCTTTATGGCCGGTGTTTCGTGGGTGGATTACCTTAAATTCCGCGCCGCATACGGACAAGTGGGTATGGATTCAGGGGCCGGATATTATGCGTGGATGGCTTTATACTATCAGGGTTCCAACGGAGGCAACGGCGCGTTGTATAAAGCCCAGAACGAAGCCAAAGACGTAAACTGGGAAACAACAGGTTCTATGAGTGTTGCTTTAGAATCAAGATTGTTTAAACGCGCAAACCTTACTGTGGAATATTACGATAAAAGATCTATTGATCTGTTGTTCCCCGTAACCATGCCCTCTTCCTACGGAGGTGTAATAAATGGTACTGCCGGCGGATCCCCGACTGCCACCACGGGAAGTCGTCCGACTGTTCTGAAAAATTTTGGATCGGTGAGCAACCGAGGTATTGAAGTGGGCTTATTTGTAGATGTGGTTCAGACCAAAGACTTTACCTGGAACGTAGGTACACACTTTAATTACCTGAAAAACAAAATTGTCAGATTGCCTGATGAATACCAGGGAGAGGGGTATGTTTCAGGTCAGTTTAAGCGTCTTGAAGGGAAAAGCAATTATGAATTTTGGCTTTATCAATTTGTAGGGATAGACAAAAGCGATGGCCGCTCATTGTATCTTTTGGACGATGAACTTTTTTGTATTTCTAACGATGGATACAAAGGATCAGGGGCCCAAAAGGCGGATGAGTCGAGAACTGTTATGGCTTCCGAAAATTACAAAATAATTGATGGAGAAGCGTATGTCTATAAAACCACTTACGCCAAAAAAGATTGGAGCGGATCATCGATTTCTCCAATATATGGATCGTTTTCAACCTCTCTTACCTACAAAGGGTTTCAGTTATCGGGATTGGTAACCTACGCCCTTGGCGGAAAAGGCTATGCTTCGTCCTACCTCAGTTTGATGGGTGTGTCGGCTACTCCATCCGCTATGCATAAGAACATCTTAAAAGCATGGACTCCGGATCAGGCCGGTACTGGTATCGACCCAAAGGGAACGCCTGCGGTAAATTCGTCGATGAGCAGCGATAATAATGCCACCTCAACTCGTATTTTAGTGAGCTCAAACTACTTTACCATCAAGAATGTCACATTGAGTTATCTCTTTCCAAGAAGACCGCTTGAAAAAATCGGCCTCAAAGATGTTGTTCTCTCTCTCTCCGCAGAAAATCTTGCCATTTTTACTAAACTGCAAGGGTATGATCCCCAACAGGCATGGAACGGAACGAGTGAAAACTACTTTTTGCCGTCGCGCGTGGTATCCATGGGCATAAATATTAAATTTTAAAAAAATACAGCTATGAAAAATATAAAATTTGGAGGCCTTATTGTACTCATCACGCTTTGCTCTGCAGCGTGTAGCAGCGACTACTTAGATACATTGCCTACTTCTCAGGTATCTACAGCCACCGTGTTTTCAACCACTGACAATGCAAAAATGGCCGTCAACGGAATCGCAAGATTAATGGTCATACAACTATTGGGCAATCAGCCGCATTGCGGAGAGGGAACCATAAAATACCTCCATGGAGAGTATATGGGAGAGAATTTTTCGCGTCCTGCTTTAGTTTCGGGTTGGTACAACACGATGAATGCCATGTGGCACGAAAACAATACATCTATTTACAATTATTATCCCTGGTACTATTACTATATGCTTATGGGGAATGCCAATACCATTATTGACAATATTGACAACGCCCAAGGCCCTGAAGCAGAAAAACAGTTTATTAAAGCGCAGGCATTAACGTACCGCGCCTACTGTTATACCATGTTGGTGCAACTCTATTGCTATCGCTGGCAAGACAGCAACAATGGAACCTCTGTAACCAATCTTTTGGACGGTTTGGTTTTGCGTACCGAGGAAAATGTCAGCGAAACCGATATTCCCCTGAGTTCGTCGGGTGAAATCTACAGGCAAATCTATTCCGATTTGGACGAAGCCATCACGCTATACACAGAGAGTAAATTAACGCGCGGTAAAATTTGGGAACCCAATATCAATGTAGCGTATGCAACGTATGCCCGCGCCGCCATTACCAAGCAGGATTATGCCAAGGCGGCAGAGATGGCACCCAAAGCACGTCAGGGATTTGCTTTGATGTCCAATACCGAATACTTTGCCGGTTTTGCGGCACCCAACAGCGAATGGATCTGGGGCAGCTACGGAGGAGAAGACCAAACCCTCTATTTTTACGGTTT
>WRJW01000068.1 GCA_009778375.1 Bacteroidota bacterium | reverse complement strand
AGAGCGGGATAAAGGTAGATGGAACGATCGTTGGGAAGATTGGGCGATGGAGGCACAGGCAGGGAGTAGAGGGTATGATGGGTATAATTTTTGCATTTTATTACGGTTAGGTCACATTGCAAACTATCTTTTAGCCAATATTTTCCATTGATCATACCGGCTAATTCGCCCAAAGTCAGGCCGTGGACTACCGGAATAGGAATAATGCCTACAAAAGAACGGTGGTGTTCCATATCTAAAAGAGGTCCGTCTACATAATGCCCGTTTGGGTTGGGGCGGTCTAAGAGAAGCAACGGAACCTTGTTTCGTGCGCACGCCTCCATCAGGTAGTACATCGAGGTCATGTAGGTATAAAATCGGAGTCCAACATCCTGAATATCATAGATCATTATATCTAATTGATGCATCATGGAATCGGTAGGCATGTTCAGAGCGCCGTAGACCGATATAATAGGAATACCGGTTTGGGGATCCATCTCATCGCCTACATGGCCGCCGGCGCTTATCGAACCGCGAAAGCCGTGCTCAGGGGCAAAAATGGTTTGTATGTCTACGCCCAAAGAATAAAGCGTATCGACTAAATGCGTTTGGCCGATCAGGGCGGTGTGGTTGGTAAGGATGCCCACCCGTTTTCCCTGGAGCAGGGGTAAATAAGCCTCGGTTTGGCAGGCGCCAAGCATGACCTCCGTGGGTTCCGATTGTGTGCAACAAGCTGAAAAAGAGCAATAAAGGAAAATAGAAATAATAAATATAGTGGCATTTTTCATAATAAAATAGATTTTAGCTGATCTTTTCTGAGGCTAAAGTTAGGATAAATTTTTAAAAAGCCGTATTATTGCACAGCGATAATTTTTTACTATGTCCTCAAAGTTAGTTTCGAAAGTTCCTCCCGGTCCCATAGCAGAGAAGTGGGCCGTACACAAAGAAGAGATGCGCGTAGTGAGTAGGGCCAATAAGTGCAAATTGGAGATTATTGTGGTAGGAACGGGTTTGGCAGGCGCTTCTGCGGCGGCAGCTTTGGCAGAGTTAGGCTATAATATAAAGGTATTTTGTATCAGCGATACCCCCCGAAGGGCCCATTCGGTGGCGGCCCAGGGCGGAATCAATGCCGCTAAAAATTATGCCAACGATAATGATTCGGTCTATCGACTCTTTGGGGATACCCTAAAAGGCGGAGATTACAGGAGCCGCGAAGCCAATGTGTACCGCTTGGCCCAGCTGAGCAATTTGATTATTGATCAATGTGTGGCTCAAGGGGTTCCGTTTGCTCGGGATTACGGAGGGATGTTAGTGCAGCGTAGCTTTGGAGGCTCTTTGGTAAGCCGTACTTTTTATGCTCGTGGTCAAACAGGGCAACAACTTTTATTGGGGGCTTATGGTGCCCTTAACCGGCAAATCGCCAAAGGGAGTGTACAGTTGTTTACCCGTCGTGAGATGTTGGATTTAGTGGTGATTGAGGGAGAAGCCAAAGGAATTATTGTCCGCAACTTAGTCTCCGGAGTCTTGGAGCGGTATGGCGCCCATGCTGTGGTAATAGCGACCGGAGGTTATGGAAATGTGTACTGTCTTTCTACCAATGCTATGAACAGCAATGGATCGGCTATTTGGCAGTGCTATAAAAAAGGGGCTTTTTTTGCCAATCCCTGTTTTACCCAAATTCATCCCACCTGTATTCCGGAGCATGGAGACCACCAATCCAAGCTTACCTTGATGAGCGAGTCGCTGCGTAACGACGGCCGAATGTGGGTGCCCAATAAAAAGGAAGATGTTGAGCGGTTGCGTAGTAGGCGGATCAGGCCTGCTCAGGTTAGAGAAGAAGATCGGGACTATTTTTTAGAGCGTCGCTATCCTGCCTTTGGAAATTTGGTGCCCCGAGATGTGGCCTCCCGTGCAGTTAAAGAGCGATGCGATGCGGGCTTTGGCGTAAACGAAACCGGCAAAGCGGTCTTCCTCGATTTTACATTGGCTATCTTGCGTTTGGGCAAGCCGGTTATCGAGGAGCGTTATGGGAATCTTTTTAGGATGTACCAAAAGATCACCGGCGTCGATCCCTATTTGGAGCCGATGATGATTTATCCAGCCATACATTATACAATGGGTGGATTATGGGTGGATTATAACCTGATGAGTACCCTGCCCGGCCTGTTTGCCATAGGGGAAGCCAATTTTAGTGACCACGGAGCAAATCGGTTAGGCGCGTCGGCTCTGATGCAGGGCTTAGCGGATGGCTATTTTATTCTTCCGTATACGATTGGCGATTATTTGGCTTCAAAAATTCGAGATCCGCAGACGAATATCGGGCATTGGGCATTTGAAGAGGCAGAACAATCTGTTAAAGAGAGAATAAGATCATTGTTTGGTATAAAAGGGAGGAAGACTGCGGATTTTTTTCATCGGGAACTTGGCCGGATCATCTGGGATGGCGTGGGTATGTCGAGAAATCAAGAGGGGCTTTTGGGCGCGTTGACGGAGTTGAGAGCGCTCAAGCAGGATTTTTGGAAAGATCTTTGCCTGCCTGAAACTCCAGACTCTTTGAATCAGGAGTTAGAAAAGGCAATGCGTTTGGCGGATTTTTTTGAAATAGGAGAACTTATGATCCTTGATGCCATGGAGCGCAAAGAGTCCTGCGGAGGGCATTTTAGGGAGGAGTCGCAAACTTTAGAGGGAGAAACCCTGCGCGATGATGCTCGTTATATGCATGTGAACGCATGGGAATACGTAGCACAAGAATGTTCGCCTAAATGCCACATAGAAGAACTTGAGTACGAATTTTTCCCCGTGCTTACTCGAAATTATAAAGAATGAGGAGGCGCGAGATGGAGTACGCAATAAAGGTATGGCGCCAAAAAGATGCCAAAGACAAAGGCCGGTTTGAAGTTTATTTGATTAAAAATATTTCGGAAGACACCTCTTTCTTAGAAATGCTTGACAGGTTGAACGATCAGTTGATTCGCAGTGGCGCCCCTTCGGGACCTGTAGCGTTTGACCATGATTGCCGAGAAGGTATTTGCGGAGCCTGTTCCCTCTACATCAACGGCAGGGCCCATGGCCCCGATCATGACGTAACAACGTGTCAACTGTACATGCGTAATTTTAAGGATGGTACAACAATTACCATCGAACCTTGGCGTAGTCGAGGTTTCCCTGTAATTAAAGATTTGATAGTAGATCGTCAGGCATTTGACAAGATACTTCAAGCCGGCGGTTTTATTTCGGTAAATACAGGAGCAGCCCCTGATGCCCATACCCTGCTCATTCCTAAACACAAAGTAGAAGAAAGTTTGGATGCTTCTTCCTGTATTGGCTGTGGCGCTTGCGTGGCAACGTGTAAAAATGGTTCGGCTATGCTTTTTGTAGCGGCAAGGGTGAGCGCTTTGGCCTGCTTGCCTCAAGGAGAAGAGGAAAGGATCAACCGGGCAAAAGCGATGGTGGCCAAAATGGATGAGTTGGGATTTGGCGCCTGTACCAACACGGGCGCCTGCCAAATAGAATGTCCAAAAGGCATATCTATTAGCCACATAGCTCGGCTTAATCGAGAATTTCTTTTAGCAAAATTTGGCGATTAGCGCTCTGGTTGGTATTATCCAATCTGCTTGTAAATCAAGCCTATATAGTATCCAACAATCATTTTTTCGCAAACAGCCTCTTCTTCTTCGTTAAGATCGTAAAGATGCATGAGGGCATAGTAGAAAGCGTCTTTTTCCTGGGTTTTATTAAAGAGATGGAGCCACAAGGCATTTTCTGCATAATCAAATTCTGCATAAATAACATTGGGAGAGGCAG
>WRJW01000067.1 GCA_009778375.1 Bacteroidota bacterium | reverse complement strand
ATGGGCTTGTTGGTGGGCGGATTGGGCGCCGGCTTTGTATTGGCGGTCTTTATGGCCAATTCGGGCGGAGCTTGGGACAACGCCAAAAAGTATGTAGAAGAGGGCAATTTTGGCGGTAAGGGTTCCGATGTACATAAAGCCACTGTAGTGGGCGACACCGTAGGCGATCCCTTTAAAGACACCTCCGGTCCATCGCTCAACATACTCATCAAACTGATGAGTATGGTGTCGATTGTAATGGCAGGCTTAACGGTAGCCTACAGCCTGTTATAAATTTTACTTCTTTAGATATTCGGAGAGGAAGGTGTCGATGGCGTCTTCCTCTAATCTTTTGGCCACAATCACTCCGTTGGCATCTACAAAGACGTTTTGGGGAATATAGCGTATATAATAGAGATTGGCGGCGGTATTGTCCCAATATTTTAGCTCAGATACTTGAGGCCAGGGGAGTTTGTCGTCTGCAATGGCGTTGATCCATTGACTTTCGGTATGGTCAAAGGAGACGCCAAAGATGTCGAATCCGTTTTTGTGGTGTTTGAGGTAGTATTTAACCAAAGTGGGGTTAAATTGACGGCAAGGTCCGCACCAACCGGCCCAAAAGTCGATCATAGTGATTTTGTTCTTTTTGTAAAAATCGGAAAAGGTCACGGGATTGCCCTTGGGGTCGTTCATGGTAAAATCAGGAGCCACCATACCGATTTGCACCCTTTCGAGGGTGGCGATTGTTTTTTCTGCTTGTTGGATCAGTCGGTTTTCTCCCCCTTCGGGAAAGGCAGAGGCAAATGCGGAGCGTTTTTCTCTGAGTTCCGCAAGGGGCGTCTCATCGCCATAACCTCCTAAGCCTGAGTAAAAACGGTTGAGTGCAAAACGCGAAAGCGGGTTTTCTTCCAAGTATTTGGCGTCTACCTCATTGGTTTTGGACGAAAGTTCACGCATGATGGCTTGGATTTCTTCTTTGCGGGCATCTGTGGTCAGAGGGTCGCGATATTCATTCATAAGTTCTTCTCTATTCGGATAATTAGCTGCGATGGCCTCTTTAGCTTTTGCTAAAGAATCCATAACGGCTTGGTAAGGGCCGCCCGAAATTACTATGCTTTTCACGTCTTGAATAGCTCCGCTAACGGTAAAGTTGCAGTTTTCTAAATAAAGAAGAAACCTGACTGGAGTAGGGGCTTGAATGGTAACTACATATGCTTCAGGAGTAATTAATTTGTCTTGAAAACAAAACTTTCCGTTGACCATTTGCACGGTGTCGGCCGGAATGTCGGACTTCATTTGGGTTTGCAGGATGACGAGGGCGGAGTCAATGCCTGTGAATTCGGCATTGATGGTGTAGCCGTCGTATTGAGGAGCGCAGGCAAAAATACCGAAAGTAAAGAGGAAAATAAGGATTTTTTTCATGAGATAGTAGATTTATAGGTTAGTTACTAAATTTCTTTTAAGAACCATTCTTTATACGAAAGGTATCCGGCGGCGTTTTTACGGGTGGCGGCGGCAACGGCGTCGTCGCTGTCTTTCATTTTCTTGGCAGGTACGCCGGCATATACCCCCGCCTCCAGTATGACCCGCTCCGGCACCAAAGCTCCGGCGCCGATAATGGTGTTGTCGGGCACTTGGGCATGATCCATCAAAATGGCTCCCATGCCGATAAGGACGTTATTACCTACTTTGGCGCCGTGGACAATGGCGTTGTGGCCCACCGATACGTCGTTTCCGATTTCTACCGTAGAATCCTTATAGGTAGTGTGTAATACGGCACAGTCCTGTATATTCACGCGGTCTCCGATTCTTATGGGGTTTACGTCGCCGCGCAATACCGCGCCGTACCATATACTGCAATCGGATCCGATTTCTACATCGCCTATGATTACCGCCGTTTCTGCCAAGAAACAGTTAGTTCCAATGGTGGGTGTTATGCCGTTTAAGGGTTTAATAATGGCCATTTTTTTTGGTTTGATTAATTTGGGTGCTAAGGTACAAATTGTTTATAACTATAAGCAAAAAAATAATGGGGGATTACAAAATATAGTTAAATTTGCCCCGATTTCTAATAATCTAAAATCAAACTTTTATATGCAGCATAAAATAATTGATGTACAAGACGTTGCCATTAGATTTGTCGGAGACTCCGGCGATGGTATGCAGCTTACGGGTACTTTGTTTGCCGATACTTCGGCGCTGTTTGGCAACGACATATCTACCTTTCCCGATTTTCCGGCAGAAATTCGCGCTCCCCAGGGATCCATCGCCGGCGTTTCGGGATTTCAGGTCCATATTGGCAGCGGTCGAATAACTACGCCCGGGGATTTTTGTGATGTTTTAGTGGCTATGAATCCGGCAGCCTTTAAGTCCAATGCAAAATGGGCCAAACCTACAGCTACCATTATTTTGGACGCTGATACTTTTGACGATGCGGGCTTGCAACGGGCTGGATTCAAGAGTCAGGATCCTGTGACGGAAATCAATATGCAGGACCGGAACATCATTTTTGCCCCGATTTCTTCGCTGACCAAAGAGAGCCTTATAGAGAGTGGATTGGATCCCAAAACCGTCCTGCGTTGTAAGAATATGTTTGCACTGGGAATTTGTTATTATATGTTTAACCGTCCTTTAGAATATACCGAGGCCTATTTCGAAAACAAATTTCGGAAGAAACCGGCCATGATAGAGGTTAATAAAAAGGTACTCAGAGACGGGTATAATTATGCCGGCAATATACATGCCATAGCCAATACCTATTGTGTGCAACCGGCCCCATTGCCTAAAGGAACCTACCGGAATATCAACGGAAACCAGGCCACCGCCTGGGGGTTGATTGCCGCTGCCGAAAAAGCGGGTCGTCCCCTCTTTTGCGGCTCCTACCCCATTACCCCGGCCACCGGTATTTTAGAAGAATTGGCCTTACGTAAAGATTTGGGGGTAAAATCTTTACAATGTGAAGACGAAATTGCCGGAATTTGCACCTCAATAGGCGCCGCCTATGCCGGCAATTTTGCCGTAACCAGCACTTCCGGTCCCGGACTTTCGCTAAAGTCAGAGGCTTTAGGCTTGGCGGTTATTACGGAATTGCCTTTGGTAGTGGTTAATGTACAGCGAAGCGGTCCTTCTACCGGTATTCCCACTAAAACCGAACAAACCGACCTCTATCAGGCGCTCTACGGCCGCAACGGAGAGTGTCCGGTGGCCATTATTGCCCCGCATTCTCCAGCCCATTGTTTTGAAGCCGCTTTTTTTGCCGGCAAATACGCTATGGAACACATGATGCCGGTGCTGCTCTTATCCGAAGGATTTTTGGGCAACGGCTCCGAGCCCTGGCTGATTCCGAGCATGAGCGATTTTCCCGACATTCATCCTCCGATTATTACCCAAAGCGAAGTTCCCTATCAACCTTTTAAAAGAGACGAACAACGCTTGGCCCGTCGTTGGGCCTTGCCAGGGAGTCCGGGCTTGGAGCACAGGGTAGGCGGGTTAGAAAAAGATACCAACGGCAGCGTCTCTTCTGATCCTTTGGTGCATGCGCGTATGGTCAAAGAGCGGGCGGCCAAGGTGGCCAAAATGGCCGATTTTATCCCTTTGCAAGGGGTGATGGGCAACCAAACCGGCGAAGTATTGATCGTAGGTTGGGGTGGAACTTTTGGACACCTCTATACAGCGCTGCACGAGTTGCTGGCCGATGGAAAGAGCGTAGGCTTAGCCCATTTTGACTACATTAATCCCCTCCCCAAAAATACCGAAGAGGTCTTGGCGCGGTTTAAAAAAATCATCGTTTGCGAGCTTAACAG
>WRJW01000066.1 GCA_009778375.1 Bacteroidota bacterium | reverse complement strand
AGTATGCCGTATAGAGGCGTTATTCCAATGTAGCGCAAAAAAAGCATGATGCTCTTTTGTCCAAAAGATCCCCCTTGGGTTCTGCCCGTCCAGTTCCTCTTTGACACTTTTTATGGATTCAATTTGCAGTCAATAAACCGGTAAAAATCTTCTAATGTTTTGACCTGACCCATCTCTTCGGCTTTTAGTTTAAAACCGAAATAGCGCTCTACAAGGACTACAATGTCTACAAAGTCCAAACTGTCAATCCCCAAATCTTCGCGGAGGTCGGCCTGAGGCTGCATACCCTGAGGCTCTACCTCTATTTCATCTATTAAAAAACGGTTGGTGGTTTTGATAATCTCGTTAATATCCATAGCATTTAATCTTTTATACGCTTAATAATCAAGGCGCTGTTTGTGCCTCCAAATCCAAAGGAGTTAGAAATCGCCACGTCAAACCGCCGATCCAACCGCCGCTCAGCAATACGCAGCAGGGCCGAATGTTCATCGGGACGTTCAAAATTGATGTTGGGAGCGATAAAATCGTGTTGCATCATAATAATGGTATAGACCAGCTCGCTCGCTCCTGCCATCCAACATTCGTGGCCCGTCATGGACTTGGTAGAACTTACCGGAACGGAATGAGGCCCAAAAAGTTCTGCAATGGCCATAGCCTCAAACTTATCGCCCAAAGGCGTAGAGGTAGCATGTGCATTGAGGTAGCCAATATCTTTGGGCTGCAATCCGGCATCCCGAATCGCTCGATCCATGGCAGCGTAAGAACCTTTAGCGCTGGGTTGAGAAATATGTTCTCCATTAGAAGAAAATCCGTAGCCTCCCAACTCGCAAAGTACCTTAGCGCCCCGCTTTTTAGCATGTTCGTACTCTTCCAAGATCAGGGTAGCCGCCCCTCCACTGGGCACCAGTCCGTCGCGGTCTGCGTCAAAGGGACGGGAGGCCTTGGCAGGGTCGCCGGTACGCACCGAAAAGGCCCCTATGGCGTCAAAACTCCCCATCGCATATTTATTCACCTCCTGAGCGCCTCCGCAAATTATTACATCCTGTAATCCCTGTTTGATAAAGAGATAACCTAATCCTATAGCATGAGAGCCGCTGGCGCAAGCCCCGCTGACCGAAAAATTAATGCCCCTTAACTTAAAAATCGTGGCCAAGTTCATAGAAACCGCCGAGGCCATGGAGTGAAAGACGGAGGCAGCCCCTACCAAAGCGGTATCTCTTTTCTCTTTAATCAATTCATGGGCTTCTACTACCGCTTGAGCGGTACTGTCGTTGCCAAAGAGTATGCCCGCTTCGTGCTGCTCAAACCATCCCGCATCCAATCCGGCGCATGCCAAAGCCTCTGCCGTGGATACGTAGGCAAACTCCGCCTCCTGAGGCAAAAAAGCGCGTTGTTTTCGATCCAAAATGCCTTTTAATTCGGGACGGGGCACGATGCCCGTTAAGGGAGAACGATACCCGTATTGGGTTCGCTCGCTGTCTAATCCTATGCCCGAACCTCCTGCATACAACGCATCCCTTACCTCCGTACTGTTTTTTCCAATACAGGAGTAGACGCCAATGCCCGTAACCACGACCCTTCTCATGTGTACAATCCTCCATTAATCGACAGGACTTCTCCGGTGATGTACGAGGCTTTTGGGGAGGCCAAAAAAGCGACGGCATCGGCCACCTCTTCGGGTTTACCAAAGCGGTTTAGCGGTATCAATCCCTTTAAATGAGCCTCGTCTAAATCCTGAGTCATATCTGTTTGTATATATCCGGGCGCTACGGCGTTTACCGTTACCCCTCTTTTTCCTACCTCCTGCGCCAGCGCCTTTCCGGCGGCGATAATGCCCGCCTTGGCGGCAGCGTAGTTGGTTTGCCCCGGCAATCCTTTAATGCCCGACAGGGATACTACATTCACAATCCGTCCGTAACGGTGGCTGACCATATTCTTGAGCAGGCGGCGGGTTACGTAAAAGAAACCGTCCAAATGGAGGTTAAGGATGTAGCGCCAATCTTCCGAAGGCATGAATACCATCAGGTTATCTTTACGAATACCGGCGTTGTTGACCAAAACTTCTATCCAGTCATTGGGGTGTTCAGCTTCCCAGCGTCCCAACGCCTCTTCTATTTCCGCTTCAATAGAGACGTCAAAAGGGAGGAGTTGGGCCATACCGCCTTCGTCCCTGATTTGTTGGGCGCAATCTTCGGCGGCTTTTTTATTGGTCAAATAATTGATCAATACGGGATAACCCATTCGACTCAAAGCTAAGGCCACCGCCCGGCCTATCCCGCGAGAGGCGCCGGTTACTAAAGCATATTTACACGGAGGGGAGGTCATGATGCATCAAATAATCTTTTACTAAGGCGATTTCCCTGTATTTGGGCAAATCTGCTGCAAAAGCGGGAACCAACGCCCTGATTTGGTCGTATATTTGTTTGCCTCGATGGGACATATCGGCTTGATTCGACAAGGTTTCTACGGCCTGCGCCAAGCAGATCATATAAACCGACATTACCTCGTATCCGTTTTCAATCACCTTTTTACACAACTGCGCCGAATTGGTTCCCATACTTACTATATCCTGATTGTCGTTATTATTGGGAATACTGTGGATGTAATTGGGAAAACAGAGCGTCTGCGATTCGGCTGTGGTAGAAGTAGCCGTAAACTGAGCCCCCTGCATGCCTAAGTTAAGCCCCAACACGCCCAAGTTCACAAAAGGAGGAAATTTTTCGTTCAAACGCGGATTCACAAGAAAATTTAATTGTCTTTCCATTAACATAGTAAGTCGCGTGATCGCAATCTTTAGTTTATCCATCTCCAACGAAACATAATCCCCGTGAAAATTGCCTCCATGCAGCACCGTTCCGGCCTCCATATCAACCACCGGATTATCGTTTACCGAATTGGCCTCGTTGAGGAGAACGGCCTCCGCACCCTTTATGGTATCTAATACCGGACCCAAAATTTGGGGCACGCAACGCAGAGAGTAATATTCCTGCACCCTCTCCTTAAATACCTCCTCACCCGTATCGGCCTTATACAGGGTGTCGTAACGTTTGCGGATCATTTGACTCCCCTGCAAAAAGGCGCACATGGCAAGGGCCACCTCCTGCTGTCCGAGATGTAGTTTAGTCTTATTCAAGGCTACAGAAAAACTGTCGTCATAGGAATCAGCCATTTCGTTGATCATGCAGGAGGCCGCTATGGCCCAATCAAAAAGCCGATAAGCGCGGATAAGGTTCACCATGCCGATGCCGGTCATGACCGAGGTGCCGTTAATCAGAGAAAGTCCCTCCCTGATGTGTACGGAAATTGGACTAAGTCCTTCTGTGGCTAAAACTTCTGAAGTATTGCGTATTTCCCCTTTATAATGCACCTCCCCCTCTCCAATCAGGCAAAGCGCTATATGGGCCAACTGTACCAAATCCCCGCTGGCGCCCACGCTTCCATGCTCATACAAGACGGGAATGATGTCGCGGTTAATGAATTGTGCGATCAGCAACGCCGCTTCGGGATGAATCCCCGAACACCCCTGCACCATATTCAACAATCGACATATCAGGGCCGATTTCACACACTGAGGCTCCACCAAAGCGCCCACGCCGGTAGCATGGGAACGAATCAGGTTGTATTGCAAGGCCTTGAGTTCCGGAGCGGGGATCCGGTAGCGCACCATAGGCCCAAATCCGGTATTTACACCGTAAATAACTTTATTTTCAATAAATTGCTCTAAAAAAAGGTAGGATGCCTCTAACTTTGCCAGTGCTTCGTCGGGCAATACCACACAACC
>WRJW01000065.1 GCA_009778375.1 Bacteroidota bacterium | reverse complement strand
TCCTAGTCGTTTTCATTGAGTTGTTAATATTTAGCACAAAGGTACGCCAAATAGTTCAATCTGTCAATAGGGTATTTGCCCCTCCGAAAAAGGAGGCTTTACCATGTGGTAAAACAACGGTGTAATCGAATGAATTTGCTCTGAATTGTTTTCCATGGCCAAAAGTTTAAACCAAGCGCAAATATACTAAAATGGCAGCGACTCTTTGGATATGTAAGCGATTTTTACTTTCGTATTTTTGCGAAATACGAAAAATGTTTTTACCTTTGCCGCGTCATTTTTAGAAAAGATCATGAGCGAAGATTTAATAAGAGAACAGGAACCATTGGCGCGCTTTGCCAAAGCATTGGGGCATCCGATCAGGATAGCCATCATGCGCATGTTGGCACAAGACACATGCTGCTACCACGGCGCCATGTCCGAAAAACTACCCATAGCCAACAGTACCCTTTCGCAGCATTTAAAAGAGTTGAAAGAAGCCGGACTCATCTTTCAGGAAACCATCACGCTGCCCTCGATCAAATATTGTGTCCACAAAAAGAATTGGGAATTGGCCAAGCGATTGTTTGACGAATTATATATCGAAATATCAACTAAACAGTAAGATAATGAAACACCTGATCATTGGAGGAGTTGCCGGAGGTGCCACAGCGGCAGCAAGAATCCGCAGAATCGACGAATTTGCCAAAATTATTATTTTTGAAAAAGGCAAATATATCTCCTATGCCAATTGCGGACTACCCTATTATATTGGGGGAGTTATAGAAAACAGGGAGCGGCTCTTTTTGCAAACGCCCGCCTCGTTCGGAAAACGGTTTAATGTGGATGTACGCGTCGAAAGTACGGTTATTGGCATTGATACCGCAACAAAAACACTCATTGTCCGCCGTGCCAACGGAAGCGAATATGCAGAAACATACGACAAATTGTTGCTTTCGCCGGGTGCTATGCCTGTAAGACCCCCCTTAGAAGGAGTGGAGGCCGAAGGCATATTTACCCTGCGCGACGTGCCGGACACCGACCGCATTAGAAATTACCTCCGTACGCACCATGTTCAAAATGCAGTTGTGGTAGGCGCGGGATTTATCGGATTAGAAATGGCCGAAAACCTGCACCATGCCGGCGTAGAGGTGTCTATTGTAGAAATGGCAAATCAGGTAATGGCGCCTGTTGATTTTTCGATAGCCGCGCACGTGCATCAGCATCTGTGGCACAAGGGGGTAAATCTTTATTTGGAGCAAACCGTAGCGCGTTTCGAGCAAAAAGAGGGGAAGATTAACGTTTGCCTGAAAAGCGGTACCATCATTCCGGCAGATATGGTCCT
Source organism: Bacteroidota bacterium (assembly GCA_009778375.1). Lineage (GTDB taxonomy): Bacteria > Bacteroidota > Bacteroidia > Bacteroidales > UBA932 > WRBG01. Next base: position 2,444 of record WRJW01000065.1, on the reverse strand, counting down.
GTTATCCATCGGCGTCCGTCCCGAAACCTCATTAGCCCAAACAGCAGCTTTGAAAATCGGGGAAGCGGGTGGCATTTGGGTCAATGAATATTTGGAGACTTCTGCCAAAGATGTGTATGCCGTTGGCGATGCCATCGAATTTCCCCATCCCATAACCGGTAAACCGTGGCTGAATTATTTAGCCAACCCCGCCAATCGTCAGGGGCGTTTGGTGGCCGACAATATGGTAAAAGGCAATACGGAGAAATATGAAGGCGCTATAGGAACGGCTATTGCCAAGATATTTGACGTAACGGTAGCCACAACAGGGTTGGCTGCAAAAAGGCTGAGACAACTGAATATTCCCTATCAAAGTTCAAACACCCACTCGGGTTCTCATGCAGGATATTACCCCGGAAGTACGCAAATGAGCATTAAATTGACGTTTGACCCCGAAACCGGAAAAATATATGGAGCACAGGGCGTTGGATATGATGGAGTTGATAAGCGCATTGATCAGATTGCCCTATTGATTAAATCGGGCGGAAGCGTGTTTGATTTAACCAAAGTGGAACACAGTTATGCGCCGCCGTTTTCTTCGGCCAAAGATCCCATTGCGATTGCGGGATATGTGGCAAGCAATGTGGTATCGGGACAAATGCCCATTGTCCACTGGCGGGAGGTATTGGCAGCAAATCCCAATGAGGTAACGATTTTGGATGTTCGTACTCCGGAAGAAACAAAAGGCGGACAACTCATTCAGGGTTCACGGAATATTCCTTTAGACGAACTGCGCGAACGTTTGGATGAAATCCCCAAAGACAAACCGGTGTACATTTATTGCGCCATAGGCTTGCGGGGTTATTTAGCCTTGCAAATATTAACCCAACGGGGATTTACCAACGTAAAAAACCTTTCGGGCGGCTACAAGACTTATGGCGTGGCGACTGCACCTGTACCATTGAATAAACAACAGTGCATTAAACAAATAATTAAATAAAGATACAACAATGAAATTAATTAAACAGAATTGGGCCTACTTGGTCGGAGGTATTGCAGGAGGAATAGGGGGTTACCTTTATTGGTACTATATAGGATGCAGTACGGGAACGTGTCTCATAACTACCTCTCCGTATATGAGTACACTATGGGGAATGCTTTTTGGCGGTTTATTATTAAACGTATTTTTTCCCAAAAATAAACCATCCAAAACAAAAATCGAGGAGCTTTTACACGAGGGCGCTTTAGTGATAGACGTGCGCACACGAGGCGAATTTGCAGAGGGGCATGCCGGTAATTCAAAAAATATTCCCTTGGATGAACTGGCCGACTCCTTACCAAAATTGGATAAGGAACAAAATATGGTAGTGGTTTGCGCCAGCGGGGCAAGGAGCGGAAGCGCAGTAAGCCTGATGAAGAGGAGTGGGTTTTTGCACTGTTTCAATGGCGGAAGCTGGAAAAATATAACAACAACCCTCTTCATAGCTCTTTTTAGTATGTGCTCCCTGTCGTGCAACAGCCAGCGAAGGCAGACAGGTAAAGAAAACGAAATAATAAATAAAGAAAAAATAATGCAAACAATTAAATTAAACAAAGCCGATTTTTTGGCAAAGGTGGTGAACTACGAAACTTCTCCCAATGAATGGAACTATTTAGGCGATAAGCCCGCAATCATTGATTTTTATGCCGACTGGTGCGCTCCGTGCAGGGCTGTGGCCCCCATCTTGGAAGAATTAGCCGAAGAGTATAGCGGTAAAATTTATGTTTATAAAATAGATACGGAAAAAGAAAAGGAGTTGGCTCAACTTTTTGGCATCAGGAGTATTCCTTCGCTCCTGTTTATACCCATGAACGGGAAGCCTCAAATGGCTCAGGGAGCTTTACCTAAGAGCGAACTGAAAAAAGCCATTGACTCGATATTGTTCTGAGTCAATAGTTTATAATTTGTTTGATCATTTTTGATAACACTTCACCTAATTTCAGTGCCGAAAGGTAAAGTTTGTTAGCTTAAATTCTATAACTTTATTTTCACTATTTCGTATTGCTCGTCTTGATTATCAATAGTGCTGGCTAATCCAAAGAGATTGTGATTTATAGTAGGGTCTGCTGCAATTAACATTACGTTTTTATCAAGGATAATCTTCTTTATTGGGTGTCCATCCCAATCAAACACCCAAATTTCTTTTTTTATTCCCTCACTGGATCTACCGACAATTCGTGGATTAAATAGCAAATAAATAGATTGTTCATCACATGCTACATCATACGCCCCGCTAATTATGCCGTCTTTCTTTTTGGCAGATGTATAATTCCCGGATGTATAGTCATAATCATAAGGAGTAAGTAAAATTCTTTTTATTGACTCATTGGGGCTATCCAAAGAATAATCAATAATATCAAGAATATGACTGCTTGCTGCTACAAGTTTTTTTTGCAGGAAGCTATTAGCAAACACAACCTGATGA
>WRJW01000064.1 GCA_009778375.1 Bacteroidota bacterium | reverse complement strand
TTGGTTTCAAGGGATTCGCTATTGGGCGGCTGGGCGCAAAGCGTGGGAGTGAACTTGGTGGACAACCCCATTGCCATAGGTTTGGCGATGGCTTTTGTGAGCATTCCCTTTTTGATAAACGCCGCCCGAGACGGATTTGAAGCGGTGCCTTTGCGGTTGGAGCAGGCGGCGCGATGTTTGGGCGCCTCTTCCATGAAGGTCTTTTGGACGGTGGCGCTCCCCTTGGCCAAGCGCTCGGTGTTGTCGGGATTGGTGTTGATGTTTGCGCGGGGGATGAGCGAATTTGGGGCGGTGGTGGTGGTGGCGTACCACCCCATGACGGCGCCGGTGTTGATTTTTGATAGGTTTCAATCATTTGGACTGAGCTACGCCCGACCTGTGGCGGTCTTGTTTGTGGGGATTTGTTTGGTGGTGTTTGTTGGGTTGCGGGTGTTGGGAAAGAAAAAGGGAGGAAATCAATGTGCAAAATAGTGCAGTTTGAGAACAAAAAACTACGGAAATAGTGCAGTTTGTAAATAAAAAACATTCGAAATAGTGCAGTTATGAAGAGTTATATGCTTGAAATAAAAGATCTTGCCTATTCAACAGGAAATTTTACCTTGCCGCCGGTAAACCTGACGGTCGAAGAGGGGAGTTACACCATCTTGTTGGGTGCCTCAGGATCCGGAAAGTCGGTGCTGTTGGAACTGATTGCGGGGTTGAGAGAACCTAAAGGAGGTACTATCTATTTAGATGGCGTGCTAATCAATGCCCTCCACCCTGCCGATAGAAGCGTGGGCTTGTTGTTTCAAGATTATGCCCTTTTTCCTCATCTGTCGGTATTTCAAAATATCGGATATGCCCTTCGTTTGCGGCATATTCCCAAAGAGACCATTCGGGAAGAGGTAGAAAAATTGGCACAACAATTTGAAATCAAGAACTTACTGCACCGCTTCCCCAATACCCTGTCGGGCGGCGAGCGGCAACGGGTGGCTTTGGCGCGCACCTTGATTACCCAACCTCGTTTGTTGCTCTTGGATGAGCCTTTATCGGCTTTGGACGCTCCCCTGCGTTCGGCCTCCCGCGCCTTTTTAAAGCAAATCAACCAATCGGGACAGACGGTTATTCACGTTACCCACGACCATCAGGAGCAGGAAGAGTTGGCGACTCATTGTGTGCAGTTAGCCTAAATGCAGCGCCCCCATCCTATTGTTCGGCTGTTACACTTGTTAAGCATTTATAACTGTCGGTGTTAATTCGTAATTGGTGCTGCGACCACCTGGTTGTTCCTGCTGCAGGATGCCTTTTTGGATTAAGTCTTTAATGTCGCGGATGGCTGTGTCTTGCGAACATTTGCAGATTTTTGCCCATTTTGATGATTGCAATTTGCCGTCAAAACCTTCAAAAAGTTTATTGATGATGTGCCGTTGTCGTTCATTTATGGGCGTATGTTCGTAAACGGTCCAAAATTTTGCTTTTTGTAAAATTCGTTCAGTTGCTTGTTCTGAAGTACGTAATGCGTTTTTCAAACAATTCAGAAAAAAAAGCAACCACTCTGTAATGTCGCTGTTAAGGTTGTGTTGCACTTTTTGTAAAACATCGTAGTATGGTCTCTTTTCTATAAGAATTTGACTCGATAAACTGTAAAATCTTTGGGGACTTTTTTCTGCCCTTGCTAACTGCATATCGCTGATTGTACGTGCAATACGACCGTTTCCGTCATCAAAAGGATGGATGATGATAAACCAAAAATGAGCGATGGCCGCTTTAATAATGGCGCTAACGCTAAAATCGTTGTTTATCCAATGCACCAATTTATCCATTTCAGGTTGTACACATTCAGGTTGGATTGCCTGATAATGCACCCGCTCCTTGCCCATTGCTCCCGACACAACCTGCATTTCGCCGCTTCGATAACGGGCAGTGTCTATTTTATACGCACCGCTGTAACCACTTGGAAAGAGCGCATTATGCCAACCAAACAAGCGTTCGTGGGTAAGTGGTTGTTCGTATCTTTGGGTAGCGTCAAGCATCATCTCAACGATTCCATCAATATTTCGCGTTGAAGGTACCAAACCTGCTGTATTGATTCCCAAACGACGGGCAATGGAGGAGCGCACTTGTTCAAGATTTAAAAGTTCTCCCTCTATTTCAGACGATTTTAGAATGTCAAAAGTGAACGTATGCAGCATAGTTTCCTCTTTTTGAGAAAAACCGACTGTATTCATTATGCCATTCAGCCTTCCTTGCAGATACCGGACTTCGTCGTATATTTTGTTTACTTCTTGTGTATCCCAAATAAAGTCCGTCCAATGTTCACGTTGATAGATGTATTTTGCCATATCCGTAAAATTTTTGCAAAGATACATCGTTTGCATAGAATACGCACTCCATTCTACGCATTTTTGCGTAAATTACACATCATATTCTACGCATTCAAGTATATTTTTCAGTGTCCCAACCCCATACGCATATACGCAAGGTGTTCTAAGTGCACACAGATTTCGGACGTATATTCCCGCACCGCTTTGACGCTCCCGGGAAGGGTAAAGATCAAACTGTTTCCCGATTGTCCGGCGATGCTGCGGCTCAGCAGGGCTGCCGGATTTGCGGCGCTGTATTTCCGGCGAATCTCTTCCATAATTCCGGGGATTTCTCTTTGGAGCAGGGGTTTTACCGTTTCCGGCGTAATATCGGTCGGGCCAACGCCGGTACCTCCCGTGGTAAAGATAAAGTCGCTTTGTTGATGGATCAACTTTGTTAACAGTGCATGGAGTAGGGTTGCATCGTCGGGAATCAGGTGGTAGCCAATGTTGCACGGCCACCCTTTTTCATCACAGAATGTTTGGAGCAGGCGAGCGGTTTCGGGGCCGCTCAGATCGGCATATATTCCTTGGTATGCTCTTGTACTTAATGTGATTATATCGAATTGATAACTTTTTGGAACAAACTCAAAAATAGCTCCGGCTTGCAGTTTGCCTCCCCGGAGTACCCGTGCAAAAATGCCCTCCTTAGGCATTACACAGGCGCCGGTGTGGTGATAGACGGCGCAGCCCGTTCCGTGGCACTTTTTGCCGATTTGGGTTACCTCCAATTCAATCTGACCGCATCGCAGGCGGTCGCCGGGTTTGGCGGTGTAGAGCAAAAATCCTTGGGTGGTCATGTTTTCGGCAAAATCACCGAACCTAAACTTTTTGCCGCATTGTTCCTCAAATTTTTGAATGCTCTCAATGGCCAAGAGACTTACCTGACGATGCCAGCTACCCGCGTGGGCGTCCGATTCGATTCCGTCAGGAGTAAGGTGTATTTCAGAAACGGAGTGTTTGGGTATCCCCTTCTGCTCCGAAACGTTTACTGATAATATTTGGAATGATGGCATATTAGTCTAAAAAATCAGGATACAACCGTTTTTGTCTTCTCGATAAGCCGAATCTCCTCGATAACCATCTGTTTATCCACCGCCTTACACATATCGTACAAGGTCAGCAGGGCTACCGAAACGGCAGTAAGCGCCTCCATCTCCACGCCGGTGGGGCCGGTACTCCGCACCGTAGCCGACACTTCTGCGCCATCGGCGATTATCGTAGTCTGCACATCAATTTGGCTGATAGACAGGGGATGGCACAGCGGAATCAGTTCGGCTGTTTTTTTGGCCGCCATAATGCCGGCAATTTTGGCGGCAGCCAATACATCTCCCTTAATCATCGTTCCGTCCGCGATTTTTTGGATGGTTGCCGGTTGCAGCAAAATTCGGCCTGAGGCTTTGGCCTGCCGAACCATCGG
>WRJW01000063.1 GCA_009778375.1 Bacteroidota bacterium | reverse complement strand
AAGCAGTATGTGGCGACAATACGAACCGATGGTTGACATGATTTCTACCTACGTAAAAACCAAAGGCAGTCCCGAACAGGATGCTGCAAGAATGTACCGGAAAGGAGCATTGGCTCAAATGGGTTACACCTCGTATAACTTGGTTGATGCGTATGCACAGGGCATTATTGACTACGCTACTTATCACAGATATTGGGAAGTTGCTGATCAATGGGGCTATCCATTGGAGTATACTCTTTATATAATACAAGAACACGTGCCTAGTGGTTTAAACTATCAGGTGGGTCCTTTAATCAATACCAAATGGAATCAAGGATCTCCATTTAATTTTTTTTGTAATGGTTATTATGCTGGATGTGCGACAATAGCATTGGCTCAGATTATGAGATTCCATCACTATCCGACTTCTTTCAATTGGAACAATATGCCCAATACCGGAGCGACAACAGATACACAAAATTTGATTCTAAACGTTGGTTATGCTTTAGGGTTAAACTATACGACCGGTCATGTAGGTGCAAGTGATAATGATATTAAAGGTGCGTTTCAATATTTTGGTTACAATTACAACTTGGCAAACCACAATGCCACTGATGTTGAGCATGAAATCTATATCAATCAGCGCCCTGTCTCAATGGGAGGATATACTAGCCCGTTTGGTTCTCTACCTGTCATAGGTGGTGATGGCCATCAATGGGTATGCGAAGGCGCAAAGAGAACCAGCTGGGAAAATGTCTATTTTGTTGAGTATCTAACCGGAGGTCCAGGATCCTATAGCTATTCCTCTACATCTCATAGTGATGTCCCCTCTATCACGAATCCATTAATTTACGGTAGTGTTTCGTACCTATATTTTTATATGAATTGGGGGTATGGCGGAACACATGATGCATGGTACGCTTCAAATGATGTCTTACTGCCCAATGGACAAGATTATAAACATCTTAGAACCAACTTTTATGCATACCACAACTAAAGGCATACGGATTTTCAGCATGAAAAAAAACACCATTTTACTTGCTGTGTGTCTCTGTGCAATCAGTCTCTTCGGTCAAAACGGCAAAAAGAACACAATCGGAGCACATATAGCTTATGGTATTGGTGATTATGGCTATTTACCTGCCGAAAAAGGAGCGAATAGCTACAACGTAAAATATTATTATAGTTTAGCATTAGATTATTCCAGGCAGTTGTCCAAACGCTTGGATCTTTGCAGCGGCGTGGAGTACTCATATGATAACACCACTGTTACACAATCGTATACTGGTCAAGAATCTGATAGAAATTTTCGATCTAATCTTACATTGATAACCGTCCCGGTTCAGATAAAATATCATGCCGGGAAATTCATTTATTTTAATGGAGGTATGTTTTTTAATATTCTTTCCCAAACCCGTGAAACAGCGGAATGGTTTTTACCCCCAAATAGAACCCGGAACAACAATGCAAATCTGTTTTTGGGATTGGGTTTAGGCATTGGTCTTGAACACACATTTGATTCAGGAATCATGGTTTCTCTAAATCCATATGCAAGGTGGAATGGAATTGTAGAAAGGCTTCAATATGTACAGGCCGGAGTCAGTCTGGGCATTGGGTATAAATTCTGATTTCTGCAAAAATTGCGATTGTCGTACAGTTAGAAAGGCCTACCTTTGCGGCAAATTAACAACAAAAGAGGGGTCGTCAGACCCCTCTTTCTCATCAAGGCGTTGTCGAATCATAGAATATTGCTAACTTTGCCCACTTAAAACTTAATAACAGAATGAAAACCTACACTACCGATCACATTCGTAACGTAGTTCTTTTGGGCAATACCCGATCCGGAAAAACCACATTGGCAGAGGCCATGATGTACGAGGGCAAAGTCATTGACCGCAGGGGAAACGTCGAAGCCAAGAGTACCGTAAGCGATAATACGGAAATAGAACAGATTTATCAACGTTCCATCTATCCGACACTCTTGTATGCAGAGTTTATGGATCACAAACTCAATATTATAGACACTCCCGGTTCCGACGATTTTATCGGCGGTGTAGTGTCGGCCTTTAAGGTGGCCGACACGGGTCTGATGATCATCAATGCGCAGCAGGGGATAGAGGTGGGGACCGAAATTTTTGCCCGATATGCCGAGCAGTATAAAAAGCCCCTTATTTTGGGCCTAAACCAGTTGGAACACGACAAAGCCAATTGGGATTCTTGCTTGGACGAGCTTAGACAATGCTTTGGAAATAAGGTTGTTATTGTGCAGTTTCCTGTAGCTGTCGGCGCTGATTTTAACGCCTTTGTAGATGTTTTGAACATGAAAATGTATCGCTTTAAAGACGATAACGGCACTCGGGAAGAGTTGGAAATTCCTTCTGATCTTAGGGATCAGGCCGACGAATTGCACGCTGCCTTGTGCGAACGTGCGGCAGAAAACGATGAAGCGTTAATGGAGCTCTTTTTTGACAAAGGCGACTTGAGTGTGGATGAATTGCACAAAGGACTAAGAATTGGCCTTAAAAACGGGGAGATCATGCCCCTGTTCTGCCTCTCCGGCAAAAAGGACATAGGTGTAAAGCGCTTGATGGAGTTTATGATTCATGTTGCTCCTGCGCCCGAGGCTACGGCCACCGCTCCTGCTTCGATTTTTGTCTACAAAACCACAATGGAACAACACTTGGGAGACGTCTCCTTTTTCAGGGTAATGTCGGGTAAATTAACCGAAGGGACAGATATGGTCAATGCCGATAACGGAAACAAAGAGCGGATATCGGCCCTTTACGCAGCAGCCGGCAAAAAACGGGAAAAACTAACAGAGATGATGGCCGGTGATTTGGGATGTACGGTAAAATTAAAATCGGTACGCGCCAATCAAACCTTGTATGCCGGAAGCGAGGTAAAATACCCCCCTATACAGTTTCCTCCCTCCAAGTTTCGCACGGCCATAAAAGCCAAGAGCGAAAAAGACGACGAAAAATTGGGCGAAATCCTCAATCGTGCCAACGCCGAAGATCCCACCATTTTGGTGGAATACTCCAAAGAGCTTAAACAGATTATTTTAAGCGGTCAAGGAGAGCATCATATCAATATATTAAAATGGCACCTCACCAACACCCATAAATTGGAAGTGGAGCTGTTTAATCCCAAAATTCCCTATCGGGAGACCATTACCAAAGTATCGGGAGCCGATTACCGTCATAAAAAACAATCGGGCGGAGCCGGACAGTTTGGAGAGGTACATCTCTTGATCGAGCCTTACGTAGAAGGAGTGCCCGGCAACAATCGCCACAAAATTGACGGCAAAGAATTGGTGCTGAATCTTAAAGGAAAAGAAGAATACGATATGGAGTGGGGCGGCAAATTGGAATACTACAATTGTATTGTGGGCGGATCGATAGACGCCCGTTTTATGCCCGCCATTTTAAAAGGGATTATGGAAAAGATGGAGGAGGGTCCCCTTACCGGTTCGTATGCCCGCGATATCAGGGTATATGTATACGACGGCAAAATGCATCCGGTCGATTCCAATGAAATCTCCTTTAGGTTGGCCGGACGGAACGCTTTTAAAGAGGCCTTTAAAAAAGCAGGCCCCAAAATTATGGAGCCTATATATAATGTAGAGGTGATGGTCCCGAGCGATGCCATGGGAGACGTGATGAGCGATTTGCAAAACCGCCGCGCCATGATTATGGGAATGAGCAGCGAAAAACGCTTTGAAGTGATCAA
>WRJW01000062.1 GCA_009778375.1 Bacteroidota bacterium | reverse complement strand
TTTGGATGCAACAGGCAGTAGGCAGCTCCGTTTCTACCGCACCCCTGCTGGCGTCGGTGCACGAGGCGGTAAAACTTGTATCAACTATTCATGATTAGCATAATGGAAAACCGCTACAAAACCGTGCATCAATCAGCCATAGTGGTCGATTTGCACAACGATTATTTAGAAGAGCGGGTGCATCACCCTGAGCACCGGCTTTTTTCAAATCCCAAACACCATACGGATCTTGCCCGTTTAAAAGAAGGTGGGGTAAACGTCCAGTTCTTTGTGATTTGGACGCGCCCCGACGAACACGACGACCATGTTGCGCGAGCCATGGAACTCATCGACATGCTCGAATCCGATGTGGCCGAATGTGGAGGCGAAATAGCATTTTGCCGTAACTATCAAGAGGTTGTGACTACCGTAAACCAACACAAGATTGCGGCGGTTCTTTGCTTGGAAGGAGGGCAATTAGTGGGTAACAAGATAGATAATATCGACAGATTTTATGAGCGCGGCATGCGCTATCTTACTTTGGCCTGGAATTACGGAACCGATTGGTGCGGAGGCGCTAAAGACGATGATGCCAAGGGATTGGCTCCTTTTGGCAAAGAGGTAATAGACCGCCTTAACAAATTGGGGGTTATGATCGATGTGTCGCACGTAAACAAAAAGTCGTTGCAGGATATTCTTGCCTATACCGACAAAACGGTTATAGCTACCCATTCGGGAGCCTGCGCCGTAAATCCCCATAACCGCAACCTGAGCGACGAACACATCAAAGAGATTGCCCGTCGCGGAGGAATTATTGGCTCTGTTTTTTATCCCTGTTTTCTCAACAATACCGATCAGGCCACCATAACCGACGTAATCGCCCACATCAACTACATCCGCAACCTTACCGGCGGCGTGGATGCCATTGCCCTTGGCTCCGATTTTGACGGCATTGACCTTACTCCTGTGGGGTTAGAAGATGTGTCAAAATTTCCCAACCTCACCAAAGCTTTATTGGCAGAGGGGTATACTGTCGATGAAATAACCAAAATACTTGGGGCAAACGCCTTGCGCGTATTCAAAAATATTTGCGGATAAAGCCGTTTTTATTTAATCACAAATTTTTTATCGGGCAATAATCCGGCGCGGGTGGTAGAAACAGAAGCGGCGCCTTCAACCTCATGGTTGCCGTATACCCGAACTGTAATGGTGACGCTGTTGAGGCTTTCTGCCTGTGCATAACCTGCATTACGGGTGGTTACGTTAGCTCGGACAGCGCCTCCGCCCCGTTGTGGTCTTGTGGCGGGGGCGTTAGGGTCGGGCAAAATTTTGGCTTGTGGATTGGGGCCTTCTACCGCCGATGCAGGCAGGCTGATGCGCACCTGATCGGGTCGGACGATTTTTACTAAGTCGGCCTGACGCAATGCGGTGGGGAGTTTGCCCACGTTGCGGTAAGATACCTTGATTTGGTAATCGGTGGAGTCCTGTTTGTAGCTCTTTAGCTTTTTAACTTCAATCTCTGCCCACTGTAGTTCGGGCAGGTGTTTCACCATTTCCAAATTGAAGAGGGCCTCGTTTTTGGCCCACCGTTCTACTTCGTGGGCGGGCGGATTTTGGGAGAAAAACTTGGGATTCCACCCTCCGATCTCCACATAACCCAAATCGGGATGGTTGGGATAGGGTTTCCAGTCAAAAAACATGGCTCCTCCATACTTTTCGTCATTCATAATCAGGCGATCAAGGTCATCAATGACCCCATCGTTGTTGTAGTCTTTATCGGCCCGGCCTCCGTTCCATATTTCGTCTCCGTACCAGATAGCTCCGTAATACCAGTATCCAAAGTCGGGACCGTGTCCAAAGAGGGGGCTCCCCCCTCCATAGTCGTTGTACACATCTCCCGCCCGCTCGTATCCGGTAATACTTTTGCCCAGATTGTCAAACATAACGTATAACTTATTGTCTTCGGGAAACATGGTCGATGCGGGGGCTACACTCGGCGGGCGCAGGTGCATGGGTACGCTGGTATCCATGGAGTTTACCACATAAATATGGGGATTGGCCAACAGAAAGGTAACTACAGCCCTTGTTTCGGGCTCGCTCAAAGGAAAGGCGCCCGCCCCCCCCTGTGTCCAGCCCCGTCCGGTAAACTCCTGCATGGGCCTCCAGTTTTCGGCATAGTTTCGATGCAGATCCAACCCTCCGATTCCGTCTTCGTTAATGCGCCCGTCTCCATCGTTATCAATCCCTTCGCTGTTCATACTGTAATCTCCCTTGCCGGGGTCAACCCTGCGCATCAAACGTCCCGATGGATCCCTGGGATCGATGATATAACTCCCGTTGAGGGTATCTTTATAGCGCATTTGCAGGATGTATCCGTCTCCGTCCAAATCTTCGGGGCCGTCTTCGTCCAATAATCCGTCTCCGTCGTCGTCAAAGGGGCGCACGCTGCTCCGGTTGCTTTGGGCGGTATAGAGGTAAAGGGTATGGCCGTCCGGGTTGTTTACAGGCCTTAGATAAATAGCATTTTTGTCCAGGATATGGGTGATTTGAGGGTCTTTGCCGTATTGATGAATCAGGTGGTTCATCATCCACAGCACGGTTTCCACGGCGGTGATCTCTCCGCTGTGGCGCCCCCCCTCAAAATAGGCGGCCGGTTTATCGGTGGCCTTTCCGGTGGCCTTGTTGGTCAGGGTCATCTGGTAAATGGGACGTCCTTCGTAGCTTTGGCCCACTTCGTACACCTCTACAAGATCGGGGTATTGATCGGCCCATTTGTGCATCCAGTGATAAATCACACCCGCAGTATGGTACTGATCAAAAGAGAGGGTTTCGGTAGGCGTATACTGTACCTGTGGGTATTGAACCTTGGGAAAATAACTGATCCCGTGGCGATAGCCCGATACGGTGTAAAATTTGAAGCCCGGGTCGTTTTCGGGGAATTTTACCTGAGCCTGCACTCCGCCTACGGAGAGGCAGAAGATAATGAGTAAAGTGAATAGTTGTTTCATAAGCGGATGTTTTTATACTTCGTTGAGTTGATAATTGCGGCTGCCCAAGCCGATTTTTTGGGCGTGTTCTAAACCTGCCTCCCAATCTACTTTGGGAAAGACGTGGCGGAATTTATCCGCTCCGGTATGGGGATGACAGCCATCTTCGTTTATCAGGCAGCCGGCAGGGGCTGAGGATTTTGCTACCAAGTCGGCACAGGCCTGATCCAAGGCAACCGGATCAAAAGAGGCGGCCATGCCGATGTTGGGGGCAATAGCCGCATCGTTATTTCCCCAGCAGTCGCACATGGGCGATATATCCATCATAAAATTGATATGAAAATGGGGTTTGCCTTCTACTGCCGCCTTGGTATATTCGGCGATTTTGGCAAAGAGCAATGCAGATGAGCTATCCCAAACCACCTGAGCGGCGTCAAACTGACATACGGCAATACACTGGCCGCAACCTACGCATTTACTTTTTTCAATCACCGCGATCTTGTCAAAATCTAAAGAAATTGCACCATAGCGACAATATTTGATACACATTTTGCAGCCGGTACAGTTTTTACGCACAATCTGCGGTGCAGAAGTGGAGTGAAGGTCTAACTTTCCGCCCACAGAGGCGGCGCCCATACCTATGTTTTTGATGGCTCCGCCAAATCCCGTTTGTTCGTGCCCTTTAAAATGGTTCATGCTGATTAGGACATCGGCGTTGGCCACAGCGCTCCCGATTTT
>WRJW01000061.1 GCA_009778375.1 Bacteroidota bacterium | reverse complement strand
GACAGCGGATCGACCAAAGTAGCGTGGCGGGTAGTACATCCCGACGGGAGCATACAAAAAATCAGTACATCGGGTATAAATCCGGTTTTTTTGAGCCATAGGGAAATTTGCGCTATCCTTGAAGAACTTCGCGCCGCCTTTAAGGGCGAAGTGGGATTCATCCATTTCTATGCCGCCGGCGTTACCGGCCCTCAGATGGAAGAATATATGCAGGAGTGCTTTCAACAAGTCTTTCCCAAGGCGGTGAGTACGGCTGATTCCGATATGGTGGCCGCAGCCCGTGCGCTCTGTGGAAATAAACCCGGAATCGCCTGCATTTTAGGAACCGGTTCCAACTCCTGTTTTTACGATGGACAAGAGATTATGCCGGGCAAGGTGCCTGCCGGAGGCTTCATTTTGGGCGACGAAGGCGGGGGGGCGGTTTTGGGACGCAAGTTATTATCCGACTTTATTAAACGTCAGCTTCCCCCCGAAATAGAGCGGGCCTTTAAAACCCAATTCCCCGACTTGGATATTAATCTGATCATCCAAAAGGTATACAGAGAACCTATTCCCGGACGATTTTTGGCGTCATTTTCTCCTTTCTTGCATGAATATAGTCATAATCAACATATTAACAACTTGCTACATCATTCTTTTGCCGAATTTTTTAGCCGTAATGTAGCCCAGTATGAGTATAAACATTATCCGGTAAACATGGTGGGTTCGATTGCCCATTACTATCAGGATATTATTGGCGAGGAGGCGCAAAGGCAGGGGATGACGATCGGAAAAATACTCAAAACCCCAATAGAGGGATTGCTTGCCTATCATATTGCAGATTAACCTTATTTATGAAGATTACCGAACAACCCTCCAACTATAACCACCTCGACCAAATGTCGGTTCGGGAATTATTACTGGGTATGAATCAGGAGGACCAAAGCGTTCCCCTTGCCGTTGAAAAGTGTATTCCCCAAATCGAAAAATTGGTCGAAGGGGTGGTGGAAAGGATGAAAAAAGGAGGCAGGTTGTTTTATTTGGGGGCAGGTACCAGCGGACGGTTGGGGATTTTGGATGCTTCCGAAATCCCCCCAACCTACGGCGCTCCTTTTGACTTGGTTATTGGATTGATTGCCGGAGGGGATCGTGCGATTCGCCGGGCGGTGGAGGCTGCCGAAGACAGCTTGGAGGGAGGATGGAACGATATGCAGCCGTTTAAGGTGGGTATTGAAGATGTAGTGGTTGGTATTGCCGCCTCGGGGAGTACTCCCTACGTGATTGGGGCGGTGCGCGAAGCAAAAAAAAGGGGAGTGTTAACCGCTTGCATTACCTGCAACCCGGACTCGCCTTTGAGCAGAGAGGTCGATATACCTATTGAAGCCATCGTCGGCCCTGAATTTGTGACCGGCAGCACCCGCATGAAATCGGGCACGGCCCAAAAACTCATACTCAACATGATCTCTACTTCTGTGATGATTCGTTTGGGTCGTGTTAAAGGAAATAAAATGATTGACATGCAATTAACCAATGCAAAATTGGTAGATCGCGGCGCCAGAATGATCATGGAAGAGGCGGGAATAGACGAATATGAATTTGCCAAACGCCTGCTGCTGCTTCACGGTTCGGTGCGAAAGGCGGTGGATCATTACAGCAGCAACAACTAAAAATGTCGTGGTTTGATTCATCTTTCCATTCTACGCTGTTACAGCAGGCGGTAGATGCCTTTAGTCGCCTTCCGGGCGTGGGCAAAAGATCGGCCTTGCGCATGGCGCTCTATTTGCTTAAACAACCGTGCGAAGATGTGGAGCGATGGGGGCAGGCCTTTATCAGGTTGCGCAATGAGGTGAAGTATTGCCGTGTATGTAATATGCTGTCCGACACTGATATATGTCCTATTTGCACCGATCCTGAACGGGATAGCGCCCTAATCTGCGTGGTAGAGAGCGTGCGCGACGTGATGAGTATTGAACTGACCGGACAGTTTAGGGGACGCTACCACGTTTTGGGCGGCATCATTTCGCCCATAGACGGCATCGGGCCCAACGACCTGACCATTGATGCGCTCATCGAGCGACTCGGTAAGGGAGGAGTCGAAGAGATACTTTTGGCATTAAGTACTACTATGGAGGGCGAAACTACCTCTTTTTACCTCTCCCGAAAGGCAAGCGCCTTTCCGGTACGCATTACCACCATTGCACGGGGCGTCGGCTTTGGCGATGAGTTGGAATCTACCGACGAAATGACCCTTGGCCGCGCCATCCAAAATCGACAACCTTTTAACCCATAACTCATCATGTCTCATTCATTCCCCCTTTCGTGGTTATTGAGTGCGTTTACGCTTTACACTGCCCTTCTTTTTTTTATATCCTGGCTCACCTCCCGCAAGGCCGACAGCGGTTCCTATTTTTTGGGAAACAAAAAATCTCCCTGGTTTGTAGTCGCTTACGGAATGATCGGTGCCTCCATCTCCGGAGTAACGTTTATTTCTGTGCCCGGCAATGTAATGAATACCAACTTTTATTATATGCCCTTAGTGCTTGGTTTTGTGGTGGGTTATGCCGTAATTGCCTTGGTGTTGCTGCCCCTGTACTATAAAATGAATCTGACCTCTATATATACCTACTTAGAAAGGCGTTTTGGGCTCTTCTCCTACCGCTCGGGCGCTTCGGTATTTATGGTATCCCGAATCTTGGGTGCATCGGTACGGATTTTTGTGGTGGTGCTGGTACTGCACAATTTTTTGCCTGAAGGCTTCCCCTTTTGGATTGTTGCCTTTATCTTTATGTTTTTGATCTTTCTCTACACGTTTAAGGGGGGGGTAAAAACGATTGTTTGGACCGATGTACTCCAAACTACCTTTATGTTGCTGGCGGTCATACTTACCGTGGTGTATATTGCCAAGGATATGGGATGGAGCTTTTCTCAAATGAGTTCCGCCGTATCCTCTTCTCCCTATTCAAATTGGTTTAATATGGACTGGTCGGCCCGAACCAATGTCTTTAAACAATTCATAAGCGGTATATTTATTACTATTGTTATGACCGGCTTAGATCAGGAAATGATGCAGAAAAACCTTAGCTGCAAGAGTTTGAAGGATGCTCAAAAAAATATTTTCACCACCAGCGGCACCTTGGTAGTGATTAATTTCCTCTTTTTAATTCTGGGGGCGGTATTGGTGCTTTATGTCAATGCTCACTTAGGCGGCATGGAAGGGATAGGCGTTGCCAAGTCCGACGCGTTGTTTTCGGCCATCGCCAGCCGTTATTTGGGGCTTGGGGTAGGATTGTTCTTTATCATTGGGTTGATATCTGCGTCGTATCCCAGCGCCGGAGGGGCCCTTACCTCCCTAACAACGTCGTTTTGTATTGATTTTGCCGGATTTAATAATCCCCAAAAACACTATTCGGAAGTATCTAAAAAGCGCATTCGTCACTGTGCGCATGCCGGTTTTGCGCTCTTGTTTTTTGTATTGATTGTTGTTTTATATCTTGTTAATAATCAAGCAGTCATTGATTTGGTCTATCTTTTGGCCTCCTATACCTACGGCCCCCTGCTGGGACTCTTTTTCTTTGGAATTTTGACCAAACATCAGGTAAAGGATAAGTTTGTGCCCTACATAGTCGTATTATCGCCTGTTTTATGCTATGTGTTGGATGTGGTAGCCAAGCACTATTTTGATTTTGGATTCGGTTTTACCATATTGATATTGAATGGATTATT
>WRJW01000060.1 GCA_009778375.1 Bacteroidota bacterium | reverse complement strand
AAGTGTGAGGGGGTACTATAAAACGTATTACGGTCTATTATCGAGGAGGGTACATGTAGTTGTCTGGCGCGTTCCAACACATAAGCGTCGGGGCGATTTGATACGATTAACCCGACTCTGATGGTTTTTGAGCGGCGAGAGGCATTAAAATATTGAATCAGATTTTCTGCATTTGTGCCTGATCCGGAGGCAAAAACGGCTATGGTTTTCATGGGGCAAATATAGGGTTTTGCACGACAGGCGCCAAGAAAATTTCGTCAATACAAAAAAAAGTATTTCCTTTGCAGTTCCGTTTGGAAAAAAAAATTTAATTATTCACTAACCTTTTTAACATCATGGCAGATATTAATGCAAAAGTGAAAGCCATTATCGTAGACAAATTGGGTGTTGACGAAAACGAAGTCACCCCCACCGCAAGTTTTACCAACGATTTGGGCGCCGATTCTTTAGACACCGTAGAATTGATTATGGAGTTTGAAAAAGAATTCGGAATCACTATTCCGGACGAAGCCGCAGAAAAGATTTCTACTGTTGGCGACGCCATTGCGTATATAGAACAAAACGCAAAATAAATGCTTGATTCCTTAAGGTAAATGGTGTTTTATGCAGTTTAAAAGAGTCGTCATAACAGGTTTAGGAACTATTAACCCCTTAGGCCATAGTATAGAGGAGTATTTTGCCAATCTGATTAATGGCGTGAGTGGTGCGGGTCCGATTACTCGCTTCGACTCTGCGTTGTTTAAGACTCATTTTGCCTGTGAGGTAAAAAATTACGATGCTTCACGGTTTGGTTTTGACCGTAAAGAAGAACGTAAAATGGATCTGTTCTCTCAATTTGCCTTGATTGCAACAAGTCAGGCTGTTGAGGATGCCGCATTCGATTTTTCAAAAGAACGGATGGAGCGCATCGGAGTGATTTGGGGCACCGGAATCGGAGGAATAGATACCCTATTTCAGGAAACAAGGGGCTATGTCGAAGCAGGAGGCAATCCGCGATTTAGCCCTTTTCTTATTCCCAAGATGATTCCTGATATCGCACCAGGCCTTATCTCCATGAAATACGGATTCAGGGGCATCAATTTTGCCACTGTTTCGGCTTGTGCCTCTTCGACGCATGCAATGGGAGACGCTTTTACGTATATTCGTTTGGGTAAAGCCGATGTGATTGTTACCGGCGGCTCCGAAGCAGGGATTACTATGCCCAGTGTTGGCGGGTTTAACTCTTCACAAGCGCTTTCCACACGCAATGACGATTTTTTACGCGCTTCCCGTCCGTTTGATAGGACGCGGGATGGCTTTGTTATGGGCGAAGGAGGATCGGCGTTGATATTTGAAGAGTATGGGCATGCCGTTGCCCGTGGAGCCAAAATTTACGCGGAGGTAGCTGGTTTTGGTATGAGCGCCGACGCCTACCACATGACGGCTTCCCATCCCGAAGGACTTGGCGCGATTCTTTCCATGCGCATGGCTTTGGACGAAGCCGGTATTCACCCCAAAGATATTGACTATCTTAATGTGCACGGAACCTCTACGCCCGTAGGGGATCCTGCAGAATTAAAAGCTGTTATGGATCTCTTTGGTGATTTTGCCTATAAGTTGAATATCAGCTCAACTAAATCAATGACTGGCCATCTATTGGGTGCTGCCGGAGCGTTAGAGGCCTTGGCGTGCGTTTGTGCCATGCAAAGGGGTACGATTCCCCCCACCATCAATTTTGAACACGAAGATCCGGAGATTGATTATAAACTTAATCTTACCTTAAATAAAGCTCAGGAACGTAAAGTTTCCGTAGCCATGAGCAATAACTTTGGTTTTGGAGGGCATAATGCCACCATTATTTTAAAGGCCATTTAAACGTTTAGGGTATGCGGCGTCTGCGTGTGCCTAAAGTGAGGTCGAGTAAGTCTTCGACCCGTGAACAAGCCCTTTTAAAGCGGTTAAAAAAGTGTTTGGGTTACACGCCCAAAAATGTCTCGCTGTATACTTTATCTTTAGTACATAAATCAGCGGTCAGAGAATACCCCGCCTGTAACGAGCGTTTGGAGTTTTTGGGAGATGCCATACTCAATGCCATCATAAGCGAGGCACTTTATTTTCGATATCCCGATAGAGACGAGGGCTTTCTTACCCAAATGCGTTCAAAAGTGGTAAATCGGTCTTCTTTAAATGCTTTGGCCCAAAAAACAGGCCTTTGTGCCTGGGTTCAAATTCGTGCTCCCCATAAAGCCGGCAATAACCGTAATGTTCCGGGGGATATGCTCGAAGCACTGATTGGTGCCATATATTTAGATCGGGGCTATTCTATTTGCCGTAAGGTTATCATGAACAAGCTCCTCTCTTCTGTTGATTGGGAAGCTTTGGAGTTTACCGAAACGGATTATAAAAGCCGAGTTATTGAGCGCTGCCAACAACAACATTTGTCGTTAGTTTTTCAAACTAAGCAGATTGCTGAAGAACACAGCGGCAATCCTCAATTTATTTCCAGATTATTGATTGATGCAGCCTTGGCAGGCAGCGGACAGGGCGCTTCTAAAAAAGAGGCAGAACAGGCTGCTGCTCATGAAGCTTGGGTTACAAAGATTAATACTGAGAAACCGTTGGGTATTGTCTAATCCAGGCTACTATTCCCCCTTTTAGGTGGTATACGTGTAAAAATCCTCTTTTGACCATTAGATCGGTTACAGACTTGGACGTATGGCCAAGTTTGCAATATACCATTACTGTGTCGGAGAGCGCGCAGTGATTTTGCAGTTGTCGCATAAATAGAAAATCGTCGGCATTCAGGTTGATGGCGCCCGAAATATGTCCGGCTTCAAATTCATCGGCAGCCCTGATATCAACAATACAAGGATTTGCGGTTTGCTCCATCAGGTTTTTATATTCGGCTGGTTTTAAGGCCGTAACTTTTATTTTTTGTGCCTGAATCGGCAGCGCGCATAACATAAATCCTATTAGAAGGAGCATAATTTTTGGGCATGGGGTTTTCATATAAACTCTTTTTGCAAATATACGCAGGTATGGGGGATTTGACTAACTTCGCAGCTAAATTTTTAAAAATGATCAGGACCGGCGACGCTAATTTTAAAGGACACTTCTCATTATTTGTGGCTTACGTAATTTTTGGATTAAGCGCTCCTATTGGAAAAAGCGCTATGGTGCCGGGTGGAGTTGACCCGCTTGCCCTTGTTTTTTTTAGAATGGTGGGCGCTGCCTTTCTTTTTTGGACAGTCTCTTTTTTGACGCCACGTGAACGGGTGGCTAAAAAGGATTTAGTCCTTCTTTTTGCCGCCTCGCTGTTTGGGATGGTGATAAATCAACTCTCTTTTATTGTGGGACTTTCCAAATCATCTCCGGTAGACGTTTCTTTAATTGCTACTTTGGGGCCCATCATCACCATGTTGGTTTCTGCGGCTTATTTAAAGGAACCGATTA
This sequence comes from Bacteroidota bacterium, assembly GCA_009778375.1. Lineage (GTDB taxonomy): Bacteria > Bacteroidota > Bacteroidia > Bacteroidales > UBA932 > WRBG01. The sequence goes on along the minus strand of WRJW01000060.1, from coordinate 223 downwards.
CCCTTAAAAAAGTCTTGGGGGTATTTATGGGAGCCTCCGGCGTATTGTTGCTGATTTTAACCGGAGCGGAGTTAGTGCAGAAAGAGAGCCATCTGGCAGGAAATTTGCTTTGCCTCCTCTCTTCTTTTTCTTTTGCCATCTATTTGACGGTCTTCAGAGATCTGATTAAACGGTATTCCTCGATTACCCTTATGAAGTGGATGTTTTTATATGCCGCCCTTAT
>WRJW01000059.1 GCA_009778375.1 Bacteroidota bacterium | reverse complement strand
GGGTTCTTGGGGTTCTTGGACAAGGCGTACGCATCGGACAGAGGCGCTAAAGGTGTCTTTGTTGGTTGCGTGGTAGGGAAACTGATCAAAATCGTAGTGGATGTATCGGTAGTAGCCATTGTCGGCGTCCGCTTCAGACGAGCTGAGCCAAAAACCATAATTGCCTAAATTACCATAGTTTTTACCGTAGTTGGTACCGTTGCCTCCGGGCAGACCGTTCCAACCGGCCTTGTTGCTCTTTGTGTTGCGCGGGCTGTAGGGCCAAACATAGACGTCATTTATTTTGGCATAGACGCAGAGCGGGTCGGCGATATGATCCCAGCTATCAAAAAAGTCGAGCGGAGCACCGCCGTTGATCTCAATGGCCAAAGTGACCCAGTCTTCATTGGTGGGTACACTCCATCCCGGAGGGCATACACCCTGAGTTCCTTGTCCCAGCCCTGTTGCTGCCCTACCTCCTGTGGCTTCGTTCCACGAATAGAGTCTGCCGTAGGGAGCGCTTAAGGCTTCAGTTTGGGCGTATGGATTGCCGGCTCCGGCCCAATTGAGGTTTTGGACAAACCATTCCAGCGGCCCGTAGGTTCGGGTTTGGTAGGCGTGTTGGTCCCGAGGATCCATAATAGCATCCATTCCTGCTGCAATGTCGGTAAGACACGCTTCATAAAGGGTGTCGATAACGATAACGGAAACGGTTACCTGGGTATCATAGTATTCCTGGCACGAAGCGGTTACAGTAATGGAATAGGTGCCTGTCTGTACGGGACTGAGACAGGTATATACCGTTCCCTCTTCTGAACCGGGAGCAAATTCATTGGCGCTCCATGAATAAGCCACTCCTTCTTCTTCTGTTGGGCTGGTAATACCGGATACGGTAAAGGTATAACTTCTGTCCTTATACAAGTACCCGGGAATATTATGTTTCAGGGCTCCGGTCATATAGTCTTTGTATTCGGGTTCCGGCTCTTTCTTTTTACATGCGTCTAACAACAACGTACTCATACACACGCAACATACTGCAATTATTCGGGTTGATTTGGTCATCGGTTCATGGTATTTAATAATCTACAAAGGTGCAAATATTTCTACGGTCAAGCAAAGATGTGGAATAAAATCGTATATTTGGGTGTTGTTTTTACACCATGTATCGTTTTATCTTTGTCATTGTCTTGATTTTGCCTTTTTTTTCATGCAATTCCCGTGCCACGTATGCAAGTTTGGACGGATTTGCGCTGGGAACCACTTACCATATTGTTTACGAACCTCCGACTGCCCTGCTGGAGGGAGAAGGAGCTATCCCTGCCCTTGTGGCTCAGGTCTTTGCCGACATTGACTCTTCGTTGTCGATATACAATAAAGAATCGGTGATTTCCAAAGTAAACCGGAACGAACCGGTAGTATTGGATTCGTTGTTTATCAGGGTATTTAACCGAGGGAAAGAGTTGTACACGCTTACTTTGGGCGCTTTTGATATGGCTGCTGCTCCTTACTTTGATCTTTGGGGATTTGGTTTACAAAATCGGGTGCAAATTACCCAGGCTAAACTCGATTCGATTGCGGTTTTTGCCGGTATGGATAAAATCAGCATAATAGACGGGAAGATAGAAAAAACCGATCCAAGGGTCTCGTTGAGCGCCAACGCCATTGCCAAAGGGTTTTGTTCCGACCTTATCGCTGCACGTCTGAAAGATGCCGGAGTGGTAAATCTGTTGGTAGAAGTGGGCGGAGAGATTTTTTGTACGGGCCTGAGTCCCAAAAGGCAGGCGTGGAGCATTGGCATAGATGCTCCGGAATACGGTAATTATATCCCAGGAAATGAATTGCAGTCTACGCTTTTGTTGAGCGGACGCGGCCTTGCCACATCGGGCAACTACCGCAACTATTACGAGCAGGAGGGACTAAAATATGGGCATATTGTAGATCCTTCTACCGGAAATCCGGTGCAACACAGCTTATTAAGCGCAACCGTCCTGGCGCCGGACTGCATGACTGCCGACGCTTTGGCCACTGCTTTTATGGTGATGGGCCTCGAAAAGTCCAAAAACTTTTTAGATGCGCATCCCGACCTTGATGCTTATCTGATTTACAGCGATGCAAAGGGTTTTTTTGAATCGTATGCCACGTATAATGTTACATTTATAAATAATCGTTAATCATGCTTTCGAGACGTAAATTTCTTCAAACTTCTGCCGCAGCCGGCGCCGCTTTAGGGCTGGGCATTACCAACCCTTCATGGGCAAAGGCCAAAGTAGGGGGTGCAGCCTCCTTTGACATTTTGGTAAAAAACGGATTGATTTATACCGGAGACGGTCGGGCGCCCATCCCCGGAGACTTGGGTATTAAGGAGGGAAAAATTGCCGCCGTCGGATATTTGGGCGATACGGCAGACCAAATCCTTGATGCCGGAGGATTGGCCGTTTCTCCGGGATTTATCGACATTCACTCCCATACCGATACCAACCTGTTGCAGTGCCCTCCCGGCGACAGCAAGTTGTATCAGGGAGTTACGTTGGACGTGGGCGGAAATTGCGGGGATTCGCCTTTTCCCTATTCAGACGCCTGGTTTTCTACGCAAAAAGAGAAGCTCCGTTTCGGATATCCTTCTTGGCAAAACGTGGATGGTTTTTACAGCGCAATGGAGCAAAATAAGTTTGGAATTAACTTTGCCTGTTTAACGGGACAGGGGCAGTTGCGTTCTATGGTAGTGGGTGACAATGCCGTAGAGGCTACGCCGGACCAAATCAGGCAAATGCAAGACCTGTTAGCCAAACAGTTGGAAATGGGAAGCATAGGTATATCCTGCGGATTGGAATACACCCCCGGCTCCTATGCTTCCAACGACGAATTAGTAGCGCTGTGCAAGGTGGTAGCTGATCATAATGGTCTATTTGCCATACACATGCGAAACGAAGATGATTTTGTGGAAGAGGCCGTTGCCGAAGCGATCGATATTGCCCGCCGCGCCGGTGTCCGCCTCCAGATTTCGCACCTAAAGGCTCAAAATGCGGCCAATTGGCATAAAGCGCCCAAGTTGTTAAAACTGATCGACGATGCCGTCTCTTCGGGAGTCGATGTGGCCTTTGATCGTTACCCCTACACCGCCTTTTCTACCGGCCTCTCCAGTTTTGTACCTCTAATTGAGCGTCAGGGGAGCAACGCCGAAATCATTGCCCGCCTCAAAGATCCCCAAAAAGGGAGAGAAATTGCCGCTTACGGCGCTTCGCGTATCGAAAGGTTGGGCGGGCCGCAAAACGTGGTTATCACTTCAAGCCGACAGCCTGACAATCAGCAATATATTGGCAAGAACCTCAAAGAGTGCGCAGCCATAGCAGGCATGGAGGTGCAGGAGTTTGTACACTACTTATTAATAGCTGAAAACATGGGGGTAAATATCATCGGCTTTGCCATGGCCGAAGAGAACCTCCAACTCCTTTTTGCCCATCGTTTGGGAATGCCCGCCTCAGACGGCAGCGTCTATTCTCCACAAGGTTCTCTTTCGCGAAGCATGCCCCATCCCCGTTCCTACGGCACTTTTCCCCGCTTCTTAGGCACCTACGTCCGCGAACAAAAAGTAGTCGACTTAGCCACTGCCGTCTACAAGATGACGGCCCTTCCT
>WRJW01000058.1 GCA_009778375.1 Bacteroidota bacterium | reverse complement strand
ATCTTTGGATTTTGGGCGGACTCCAGTAGGGGAAACAGAGCCATCGAGGGTATTAAATTTTGGGACTTTTGGGCATTTCGTCTTCCAAATCAAGCGTTTGCCTGTTTTTGCCCTCCAATTCGGGGCGCATTTGGGGAAACAACAGTACGTCCTGAATCGAAGAGGAATTGGTCATGAACATCGTCAATCGGTCGATGCCAATACCCATTCCCGAAGTGGGAGGCATACCGTATTCGAGGGCGCGAACAAAATCCATATCGATATACATTGCTTCGTCGTCTCCTTTTTCTTTGAGTTTGAGTTGTTCGTTAAAACGTTCCAACTGGTCTACGGGGTCGTTGAGTTCGCTGTAGGCATTGGCCAATTCTTTTCCATTGACAAAGAGTTCAAACCGTTCGGTCAGGTTGGGGTTGTGGCGGTGGCGTTTGGTTAAGGGGGAGGTTTCTTTTGGGTAATCGATGATAAAGGTGGGCTGGATCAGGTGTTTTTCACAGTAGGATCCAAAAATGGCGTCTATCAGTTTGCCTGCTCCCATGGTTTTGTCTATAGGAACTTGCAGTCTTTGGCACGTAGCCCTAAGGGCTTCTTCGTCCATACCCGACACATCTACCTGCGCGTATTCCTTGATGGCCTCCAGCATCGGAAGACGACGATAGGGAGCTTTAAATTCTATTTCATGCTCGCCCATCGGGACTTTTGTTTTTTGGTGCAGGGCCATGGCAACCCGCTCAATCATCTCTTCTACAAAGTTCATCATCCAAAAATAATCTTTGTAGGCTATATAGATTTCGAGTACGGTAAATTCGGGGTTATGGGTGCGGTCCATTCCTTCGTTGCGAAAATCTTTAGCAAATTCGTAAACCCCGGGAAATCCGCCCACAATCAATCGTTTTAGGTATAATTCATTGGCAATACGCATATAGAGGGGAATATCCAAGGCATTATGGTGGGTAATAAAGGGTCGGGCGGCGGCTCCTCCAGGAATGGATTGCAAAATGGGCGTCTCCACTTCTAAATACCCCTGTTCGTTAAAGAAGTTGCGCATGGTGTTTACAATCATGCAACGCTGAACAAATACATCTTTGACCTGAGGATTCACAATCAGGTCTACATAACGCATCCGATAGCGCTGTTCGGGATCGGTAAAGGCATCGTATAGCTGTCCCTCTTTTTCCTTAACTATGGGCAAGACTCTTAACGATTTGCTCAGGATGGTAAGCTTTTGGGCATGAACAGACGTTTCTCCGGTTTTAGTAATAAAGGCAAACCCTTTTACGCCCACAATGTCGCCGATATCGAGGAGTTTTTTAAATGCAATATTGTAAAAAGTTTTTTCTTCTCCCGGGCAAATATCATCTCGTTTAATGTAGACTTGTATGCGTCCCATATCGTCTTGAATTTCCATAAAAGCGGCAGCCCCCATAATGCGGCGGGACATAATTCGTCCTGCTATGGAAACGTCCCGATAGTTGTCTAATTCCGGGTTGTAATTTTCTTTGATTTCCCTGCTGTTGGCGGTTATTTCATAAGCAGCGGCCGGATAGGGATCTATACCCATTTTTTGCAGTTGCCTGAGGGAATCTCTTCTAATTTGTTCCTGTTCGCTGTATTCGATCATATTTCTTTAAATAAGGAGTGGCAAAATTATATAAATTTAGGTGATTCTCGATATTTTTTCTACCTTCGCGAGAATTATGTTTGCGATGCTGGAGAAAAAATGGATAGTCAAGGAGCCTGGGAACCCTGCTTTAGTGCGTCAATTAGCCGCCGAATTGGGGATTGACCAGTCTTTGGCCAATCTATTGGTACAACGTGGTATTAAGACCTTTGCAGAAGCCAAAAGTTTTTTTCGTCCTCAGCTTGAATCGCTGCACGATCCTTTTTTGATGAGGGATATGGATTTGGCGGTAGCACGTTTGGATCGGGCCCTCAGACAGGAAGAGCATATCCTCATCTATGGCGATTATGACGTGGACGGAACTACGGCGGTTGCTTTGATCTATTCTTTTCTGCGGGGTTTTAGCTCCCGTCTTTCCTATTACATTCCTGACCGATACATAGAAGGGTATGGGATTTCCTATATGGGGATTGATGCGGCTAAAGAGGAGGGAATCAGCCTGATTATTGCCTTAGACTGCGGGATTAAGGCGAGGGAAAAAGTAAGGTATGCCAAAGAGCGGGGGATTGATTTTATCATCTGCGACCACCACTTGCCAGACGATCGTTTGCCCGAGGCAGTGGCGGTATTGGATCCCAAGAGGAGTGATTGCCATTATCCTTTTGACGATTTGTCGGGTTGTGGCGTGGGTTTTAAGCTTTTACAGGCTTTCTGCATGCGTCGGAACATTCCTTTCTCCGAATTAGCCCCCTTGTTAGACCTCTTAGCGGTAAGTATTGCCTCCGATTTAGTCTCCATTACGGGAGAAAACAGGGTACTGGCCCATTTTGGCCTCAAGCAGCTTAACGAGTCCCCCCGAAAAGGACTGCTGTCTATTATTAAGCTCTCAGGATTGGAAAAACACCAAATATCTATTGACGACATTGTATTTAAGATTGGTCCCCGGATTAATGCCGCCGGACGAATGGAGTCGGGTAAAACGGCCGTAGACCTCCTTATATCCTTAACCGACGAAGAAGCCCATCAGATTGGTACTACCATCAACACCCACAATAATGATCGTAAAAGTATTGATCGTGAGATTACCCAAGAGGCTATCTTCATGGTAAAGGAGGCTTTTGATTTTAATATCACCAAATCCACTGTAGTATATAATCCAAATTGGCATAAGGGAGTGGTAGGGATTGTAGCCTCGCGTTTGGTCGAAACCTATTATCGTCCCACGATCGTGCTGACTCAGTCAAACGGCTTTGTGACGGGGTCTGCCCGAAGCATCCCGGGCTTTGACCTTTACGAAGCCATAGAAGCCTGTTCCGACCTCCTGGAAAACTTTGGAGGGCATATTTACGCCGCCGGACTCACCATGAAAGAGGAGCATCTCCCCATTTTTAAGGCGCGCTTTGAAGCGATTGTGGCCGAAAAAGTCACCGAAGAGATCCTGACGCCCTTAGTCAATATAGACACTTTTCTCGATTTTAAACAGATTACCCCCAAGTTTTTTAGGTTACTTAAACAGTTTCAGCCCTTTGGCCCCGGTAATATGTCTCCGGTTTTTATTACCGAAAATGTTTACGACAACGGAAACGGCCGGTTGGTAGGATCGGAGGGTGGCCACTTAAAATTAGAACTGATTCAGGAAGACGAACCCTATCGCCCCATTTCGGCCATTGCCTTTAACCAGTCCGAACACTTTGCTTATATGCAGGGAGGGAATCCGGTGGATATTTGCTACTCCGTGGCCGAGAACTACTACCGAGGGATCGCCAATATTCAGTTGAGGGTAAAGGATATTAAGGTGAGGGAAGTGATCGTGTAGTTGTTCAGCACCTCCAATGGGCGGCTTCGTAGACGGGACGGCGTATGGTTAAGAGTTTTTGGATGGATTGGAGGAGTTGAATGGGATCACGGTCCGGTAACATGGGGCGCGAAGATGCGGTGGTGCAAAGGAGGCGCTCGCAAAGGATTTCGGGCGAAACTTCTAT
>WRJW01000057.1 GCA_009778375.1 Bacteroidota bacterium | reverse complement strand
TTGGGCGATACCGTATGTACGCTGCCCTCGCTGCTGCGCCGGAATATCATCAAAGAACAGCAGGCAAAGTGGCTGGAGTATTATGTGGAGTGAGATGTTACTAACTATGAGTATATTTGCCTGTTAGCCGTCACCCTGTGAATTGCGCCGAAAGATTCGAGAGGAGGACAGCGACTCTAAATACATTGAATTAATTATTTAGAAGTTGCGCCCGACACGAATAAGGGATTGAATAATGAAATTAACGAAAGTATGTTGGGCATTAGTTTTATTTCAATTTGCTACCATAGGAAAGGTATCTGGTTTAGGAAATATTACTCAGACTCCTTCAAGTGGATGGGCGGACAAAGTATCTGTGAACCCGGAGTATGGATATGCGGCGAGATGTGCAGGTACTAACCCTTCTGGCAGCACAACTCCTATTTTCGTGCGTATTTATGTAGTACGCAATTTAATAGGGGCAAGTTCCAGCGGAGTAATAGGAGCAGAAATAAAATATCAATCGCCATTTAATCCATAATAATCGCCAAAATAAAATGGGCGAATGGATAACTGGCAGTTTGGCAAATAGAAAAAAATTAAGAAAAATTTGGGAAATAGTAGCAAAAAATGCTACCTTTGCCTTTGTCGAATAAAAAGGCAAGAAACGAGTTTTTAAAGTAAAAGAAATCATTACCATCCTACAATCTCAAGGATGGTACTTGGATAGGCAGAATGGAACAAGTCATCGACAGTTTAAGCACCCTGCAATCCGAAAGACGGTAACTATTGATGGGAAATTATCGCAGGATGTTCATATCAATAACCTGAAAAGCATGGAATTACAATCAGTGCTTAAGTTTCAGGAGTTTGTTAATTAATTTTATTAGATATTTTGAATATGAAAAAGTTAAAAGTAATTGTGTGTAAAGCAGGCGACGGAGTTTCTGCACATATAGAGGGCGTTGATGGGTTTGCCATTGCTCGGAATACGGTTTACAACCTCAAAAAGGATTTGCCAGACGGATTAAATTTCCATATTGAAGGATTGTATGAAAAAGAGCGCAAACCATGGATGGAAAGTGAATATGCTTTTGAGTATGTTTTTCAAGACATCCCATCATTAATTGAAGCTTACAACGGACTACTGAATCAAAGTAGTTTAGCTCGAATTTCCGGAATCAACACCGGACAGATGCGGCAATATACTTCCGGAGTAAAGCGTCCAACAAAAAGAACATTGCAGCGAATCGAAACAGGATTGAAAAGATATGCATTTGAATTACAATCCGTCTCATTTAAATATGCATAATTACCCGCATGTTCTATAAAAAGTAAAATGGGCGCACGGCTAACAAGGGGTTTCCCGCACGAAATTCAGGAGGTTAAAAATGCGTATCAGGCATACGAGCAGTTATTAGATTACGACCCTTATAAAGTCAAAGATTTTTTGAAAGCCCACCAATTTATGCGTACCTTTGCCTGCAAAGGTAGAAAGTATGAAAAAAATAATTTGTTTGGCGCTGACTTTGGCGCTATTTATGGCGGCCAATGCCCAGCAGACAGCCGGCAAAAAGGGGCTCCCTGACGGTTTTGTGTACGTTACCGACGTCATGCCGGATGTTCTGTTGGACATTCGCTATTTTAGTACCTATAATTTTGTGGGCGCAAGGGTCGAGGGTTATCTTGCCCCCACCGCCATACTGAGCGCGGAGGCTGCCCGTGCCTTAAAGGAGGTACGCGATGAACTCAAAGCTAAAGGGTATTTGTTAAAAATTTTTGACGCCTACCGTCCACAAAAGGGGGTAAACCACTTTGTGCGCTGGGCTAAAGAGGTAAACGATACGATTTACAAACGGACGTTTTATCCCAACATAGATAAATCAAAACTTTTTGCTTTGAATTATATAGCCTCCAGATCGGGTCATTCGCGCGGCAGTACGGTAGACTTGACGTTAGTCGATATCCTTACCGGAAAAGAGTTGGACATGGGATCTCCCTTTGACTTCTTTGGGCCCATATCCGGTCACGGTACTAATTTGATTAGCAAGGACCAAACGGCTAACCGCGAAATCTTAAAAGGGGCTATGCTGCGGCACGGATTCCGGCACAGCCAGGAAGAGTGGTGGCATTACCTCCTCATTAATGAGCCGTACCCCAATACCTATTTTGATTTTGATATAGTGATGTAGATGAAACCTCCTCTTTTTCTATGTGTTATGCTGCTTTCCTCCTCCGTTGCAGCGCAAAATGACCATCAGCGTCAAAAAGATTCCCTCTGGAACGCAGCCGTCCACAGCGAAGGCGTGGAGAAATTAGATACTTATGCCCGTTTGACTAACTATTACTTTGCAGAAAAAGGGGATCAAAAAAAGCGGGATACCCTCTTTTCCCTCTACGACCTGATAGATAGGGAATCGGAAAAACTTGGGGGGCATGAGGAGCGTCGCGTAAAGGTAAGGGCAAACAGACTCATTGTATTAACAGGGTACGACGCGCAACTCTACGACCAAGCCATTGCTTTGGCGCCCGACTATCTATCCTTTGCAGCAGAGCGAAACGCGTGGGATATTTATTACCAAATCTACCGCGCCTATATCAGCGCTTACTGGAACCAAAAAGATAACGATACCGCCCTTGCTCTTGCCAAAGAGATGTATGAAGACGCTAAAGAAAGGGGGAGCAATGCAGGTATGGGAATCGCTTTTTATATGATGTCGCGGATTTACTCCACCCAGCAAAGGTCGGAGGAGGAGGAGGAGTGTTTGCGTGAGGCAATTGAACTTACTAAGGGTAAAGAATCTGTAATCAATATATTGGTAGATGCTTATACCCTGTTGGGCGGTTGCCTGATTGAGCAGAAACGATACGAAGAGGCAAAGCGGTTCACAGGCGAGTGGGAAGAGGCCATTGCGGTGTATGAAGGAATCATTAACCAACCCAGTATTGTCGCTCGTGCAAACCAGTTGCTGATCTACACCCAAGCGTGTATTGGATTAAAACAGTTTGACGAAGCCGAAAGGTGTTGCTCCAAAATTGACTCCCTGACCAACGGCGTACAGGTACTGTATGTAGAGCGGGCGGCCATTTTTGCGGAGCGAAGAGAGTATGATAAGGCGTTGGAGATGATAGATAAAGCGATAGAAGCCATTAGTCCCGCCTATAAAATTGATCCGATGGGGAAAAAATTGGTCATCCTCATTCAAAAAGGGGACTCCGAAGGGGCAAAGCAACTCTTTGACGAAGTGATCGAGTTTTTAAAATCCACGCACAGCGAACAACTCAACGCCCAATTGGACGAAATCCGCACCCTGCACCAGGTAGATAAGATTAACGCGCAAAAAGAGCGCTTGCGTACTATTCTCATCTTCTCTTTTGGCCTGTGTATCTTCCTGACGATTGCCTTGGGAATCTGGATCTATTACAGCAGGGTGGTGGTAAAAAAGAACCGCGGATTGTACCGGCAGATTAAGGAGCAGGAGATGATGGCAAACGAATTAGAGGCAATGGCAAAACAATACGAAGCGTTGGCGCAGGGGCATCCCCA
>WRJW01000056.1 GCA_009778375.1 Bacteroidota bacterium | reverse complement strand
CACCTACACGAGACTTAATCACCTCATTAGCCACTAAGAAACCGTCCGGATCGAGCAATTCGGCCAATAAGGTCGATTTACCGCCAGGCGCTGCGCAAAGGTCTAACACTCGCCTGATTTTCTGTTCTTTAAAAAGATGGGCCAATGAGGTCAAAAACATCGAAGAGGCCTCCTGTACGTAGTAAGCCCCGGCATGAAAATGAGGGTCTAAAGTAAAGACCGGACGTTCCGGCAGGTAGCGGCCGGTAGGGCACCAGGGCACTTCTTCTCCATACTTAGACAACGCCTCTCCTTTTTGGGGATGCAACCGGATCGAAACGGGAGGAACCCCCTCTTGCCACCACAACTCAGGGGTCATACAGCGTCAGCCCCCCGTTTGCCCGTTAAGTCCGGCGGCAAATTGCTCCGTCAGTTTATCTATTCCCTCTTTTAATTTGGATCCGAGCATCATTTTCATCATCATGTTGAGTTCGGCATGGAGTTCCAATTGGAGGGTAGCACGCCCCTGGTCTATGGACTCTATATACATCCAAAAGGTAAAGGGGAAAAGTTTTTGGCTGCCATAAGGCTCAAAACGCAGCAAGGAACAGGGTACCCGCTCCGCAGCCTGAATCCCCAATTCTACCCCTTGAGCCTGAATGACCAAGGTATCGGGGGTGGCTACCACTTTGTCTCGATGTTCCTCCGGAAGGTTTTTACTAAAGTTCGACAGGTCGGAAAAGGCAGCAAAAACGCGCTCTGCCGGTTGGTTGACTTGGACTTTTTGTCCTTTAACTTCTGTGTTTGCCATATCAGCACCCCCATTTATCAGGCATTAAACGCCATTGTTTTAAAGTGTGTAAATCTTTTTCGTCTATATAATTACAGTCTACGGCCTCCTCAATCAGGGCGTCGTAGTTGGTCAGGGTGTGGAGTTCGCAATTTTTCTTTTCAAAAGCGCGCCGAGCCACATCAAAATTGTAGGAGAAGATGGCCACCATGCCCAACACCGAAACGCCGGCTGCCAGTACGCAGTCGTAGGCCGACAGGCTGCTTCCTCCGGTCGAAATCAGGTCTTCTACAATCACCATCTTTTTTCCCAAGCCCAATTCGCCTTCAATTTGAGCATGGGTGCCGTGGTCTTTGGGTTTGGGGCGGATATAGACAAAAGGCTTATCTAATTTATTGGCTACCAATGCACCCCATGCAATAGCTCCGGTGGCGACTCCGGCTATAATATCGCAATCAGAAAAGTTTTGGCTTACCAAATCGCAGAGCGCACCTACAACCAGCGTTCTTGCCTGAGGATACGAGAGCAGTTTACGGTTGTCGCAATAAATCGGCGACCTCCATCCCGAAGCCCAGATAAAATGTTGCTCCGGATTCAACCGCACGGCTTTACTCTCTAAAAGTTGTTTGGCTATCGTTTTTTCCATATTATCAATAAAGGAATAAAGTATATTTGCACAAAGATAACAAAAACCATCTTATAAAGATGCAGATTCAATTTATTGAGGCCGGAGGAGGTTTAGTCCAAAATGACTTTGGAGAATACCTGCTCATTTATAGGGAGAAAAAATGGGACTTACCTAAAGGCATCCAGGAAGATGGAGAAGAACTCCTCCATACAGCCCTCCGTGAAGTCAAAGAAGAGTGCGGCTTGGACAACCTTTGTCAGGGCCCTTTTATAGCCTGCACCCGCCACAGCTATTGGCGAGAAGGGCGGCTGATTTTTAAACGAACACACTGGTACCGCATGCGGGTAAGCGGGCGCCCCCCACTTTGCCCTCAAGCCGAAGAGGGCATAGCACAATGCTGTTGGTGCAGCAAAGAAGAAGTTATATGGAAACTCAATGAGTCCTACCCTTCTGTCCGATGGCTCTTTTCCAAAGCCTTCAACGCAAGTCCGAAATAAAGACGCCCGGATGCTCTTTCTCTTTAAAGACAAAATGATCGGGCGGATAGCCCTCATTTTGGAGGGTGCACGCGGTAATCACCGCCTCATACCGCGCCCCGTCCTTAGAGAGGTACAAAAGACTGTGGGGCAAAAAAGTCCGACTGTTAATGCGCAACAATAGGGAGGTATAGGCCGGATTTTTGGCGGTGGGAATCAGATTTAATGCAACAATATCTACGCCTTTATCGCTATAATACTCCGGTTTATCGGTTAAGCGGTAGTCCCGGGATAATTTGGCGGAAAAGAGGAGGAAGGGATTGTCGGCCAAATCGGCAGATAAGGGATCGTGGCCCATGATTATGGCTTCGTTAATCCCCGGAGTGTAGACCCACTTGGTAACGCCCTGTACATAGACCTCCACTTCGGCATTGAGCACAACGTAATCATTCCCCTGTATATACATCACGCCGGCTAAAGGATCCAAGGCAACTCCTTTGGCGTCGGCGCCCAAAAAATCAAAATGAAGTTCCAGGGCTGCCGACTCCCGCATACGGGCGCCAAAGCGCTCCATGATTTGGGCGGCATTGGGTTGCTGGGCGGCTGCGATGCCCGTCGTACCTGTCAAAAGTATAAGGATCAGTCGTTTCATTTTTCCCCAAAAGCGGCCAAAATCCGGTCTAAGGAGTGAAAATCGGAAATCAACACTTGACGCGCCTTGCTCCCCTCTGCAGGACCTACAATACCCGCCGCTTCCAACTGATCCATAATCCGGCCCGCTCGGTTGTATCCCAACTCCAATTTTCTTTGAATCAAAGAAGTAGAACCCTGTTGATACTGTACCACCATCTTGGCGGCCTCTTCAAACAGCGCATCTTTCTTTTTTAAATCTACTTCGATCATTCCGTTTTCTTCCTCCGGTTTATACTCAGGCAAAAAGTGTGCCGACGAATAACCTTTTTGTCCGCTGATAAAGTCGGCAACCCGCTCGACTTCGGGGGTATCGATGAGCGCGCACTGAACCCGCGTAAGTTCGCTGCCCAAGTAAAGCAACATATCGCCGCGACCGATTAACTGTTCGGCGCCCGTGGTGTCCAAGATGATCTTGGAGTTGATGCTCGACACTACTTTAAAGGCAATACGTGCCGGAAAGTTGGATTTGATTAATCCGGTAATGATTTTGGCGTCCGGACGCTGGGTAGCAATGACTAAATGGATACCTACCGCCCGAGCCAACTGGGCCAAACGGGAAATGGGTTCTTCTACTTCTCGACCAGCCGTCATCAACAAATCGGCAAATTCATCTATAATCAATACGATAAAGGGCAAAAAACGGTGCCCTTTATGGGGGTTTAGCCTGCGCGAAAGAAATTTATCGTTATACTCCCTGACGTTACGCACCTGCGCTAGTTTGAGGAGGTCGTACCGCGCATCCATCTCCATGCAGAGCGAACGCAGGGTATAGACTACCTTTTGGGTATCGGTAATAATGGGCTCTTCGCTGTCGGGCAATTGGGCTAAAAAATGCTTCTCCAACTTTGCGTAGAGCGACAATTCTACCTTTTTGGGATCCACCAGCACAAACTTAAGCGCAGACGGGTGCATGCGGTAGAGAAGCGAAGTGATGATGGCATT
>WRJW01000055.1 GCA_009778375.1 Bacteroidota bacterium | reverse complement strand
TTAAAAATGGTAACCTCTACGTACGGTATTACAGTCGACGGCATAGATACGCACAATCAAGCGACCATCCTGTTGTCTACCGATAAAGATTTTATATCCACAATGGAGGTACCGCTCGTTGCGGGCGAGAATTTTACGGGAACTTTTGCCGATCGGGAAGCCGTGTTGCTGAACGAAACGGCCGTTAAAACGATGGGAATGAAAGATCCCGTTGGAAAGAGGTGCCGGGTAGTCGGTGTCGATCAGACGATTATTGGCGTGGTTCATGATTTTCATTTTAAAGATTTGCACACGCCCATTGAGCCGCTGGTGATTGAAGCGGGGTTTTGGAACTGGAGGAATTATCTTTACGTGCGGACGTCGGCATATAATGCTCCTCAAGCGGTAGCTGCCGTAGAAAAAGGATGGAAAGCGTATGAATCGGATCTCCCTTTTTCCGTTACCTTTATGGATGATGAATTTGCATCGATGTACAAAACCGACTTGCAGGCCGGGGTACTTTTCCGCTATTTTGCAATCATCGCCATCTTTATCTCCTGTCTCGGCCTTTTTGGTTTGGTGACCTACACCGCTGAAACCCGGACCAAAGAGATAGGCATCCGTAAAGTACTGGGATCAAGCGTAGCAAGTGTGGTGAATATGCTCTCTAAAGAGTTCCTGATCTTGGTAGGCATTGCCCTGCTGATTGCTTTTCCGTTGGGTTACTATTGGCTTAGTAACCTGTTGCAGGATTTTGCCTACCGCATTCAGATTGGTTGGTGGATATTTGCGTTGGCGGGTGTGATCACCTTAGTGTTAACGCTTATCACCGTAGGCGGGCAGGCCATGCGCGCGGCTACCGAAAATCCGGTAAAATCAATTAAGACGGAATGATTAACAACTAATAAATAAACCATGAAAACCAAAAAATTTGTACTGCTTGTTGCAGCCTTGTGTGCACTGCACGTCTTACCGGCGCAACAGGAAAAACTACCCGTAATTAAAGCCCGCTCCAATCAGGCGGAAATAAAGACAAATGGGGTAGTGCGTTCTACCTGGACCATTGTTCCTGAGTTACATCCTGATGTTTGGAAAACACGGGAAAAAGAGGTGACTTTTTGTACCGATGTCGATTCCCTCTCCTTTACCATTAATCCAAAAGTTAAGAAAGAGTACGATTTTATTGTCTTGCTCAACGAAAAAGATTCGGCTTTTACGCGCATCCAATATGGGAGAGAGTCGTTGGATCCCAAGGATTTGATAACGCTTGATTTTTTTGCCCTTATTCCCGTCAACAAACCCCAAAATTTTACGACAAAAGGGTTTAACCGAGGTTTTAGGGCTTCGTTTTCCTACCCCTTTCCATTGGGCAGATCGAACTATTACGTTGGCGTCGGATTGGGGATTGGGTTTTATAACTACTATACCTCCTTGTTGGACAAGGAACTAAGTTACAAAAAGAATAAGTTAACCATAACGTATTTAGATGTTCCGCTTGTGCTGCATTACCGAAGCCCCAAGGGGTTGAATTATTCGGTGGGGGCTAAAATCGATTTCCTCGTAAATTCATACACCAAATACAAAGGCGCCGATGGTGTTTTTGGATCTGAAAAAGAAGTGAAATTCAAGAAGTACCACATTGCCGACCTGGCGCCGGTTACCTTTGGTCCCCTGCTGCGGATAGGATGGAAAAAACTGTCGATGTATGCGACTTATTCGATTACTCCTGTATATAACAGCAATGCAGGCAGCAAACTGAATCCGATATGCGTGGGATTGTCGCTTTCCTTCGCAGACTAAGTCGGGACGGACTTTTTTCAGTCGTCAACATCGGCGGTTTATCGATTGGGATGGCCGCTACCCTCCTCATTATGCTGTGGGTGTACAACCAGTGGAGCTTCGATCGCTTTTTTGCCAAAGACAAATTCCTCTACAAGTTGTGGTGTTACGACCAGGAGGAGGGGAATTTTGACGCGGTGAGTACCGAAATCGGCCCCGCCCTATTGGATGAGGTTGCCGGCATTTCAAACATCTCCCGCTACGGTGAGAGCGAAGTGCCTTTCAGTTTTTCTGCAGAAGGCGAACTTCAATTTTCCCTCAACAGCCGTCATGCGGTGGCCGCTACGGTCGATACCTGTTTTTTGCGGATGTTCAGTTTTAAGTTATTGCGTGGAGACCTGGCCACCGTTTTTGCCGACCCCTTTTCGATGGTGGTTACCCTGGGTCTTGCCCGTCGCATATTTGGAGATGAAGATCCCATGGGGCAAACTGTTTCGGTATATCATGGCGCCATTAACCTGAAAGTCACCGGCGTCTTAGCCGATTTGCCGCCCAATACGGCGTTTCGATTCGATCTGCTGGTCCCTTATAAAACCTTTTCGCTGAGCAGCGGATGGTACGGAAGATCGAGGAATAACCTCACTTTTGTCGAATTAGCGTCTCATGCAGAGGTAAAGGAGGTGGATGCATCGATTCGGGAGATCATCAGCCAACACACCGGAGGTCATTCCCGCACCCGGACCTACCTGCAGCACATATCGAAATGGCACCTCTACAATGAATTCGACAGAGGTCTTTCGGTGGGCGGACGCATAAAAACGTTGCGGATGTACGGATGGATTGCCCTGCTGATTTTGACGATCGCCTGCATCAACTTTATGAATCTGACTACTGCCCAAAGCGCCAAACGATCCAAAGAAGCGCAGGTACGAAAAGTAATTGGATTGACAAGAGTTAGGCTGATTATAAGTTCTTTAGGAGAATCAATGCTATTGACCGCATTAGCAGGCTTATTTGCTTTACTTTGGGTATCGATGGCGCTGCCCCTTTTTCATGCCATTGTGGGAGATCAATTCCATTTAGACTTTGGCAAAGTTGTCTTTTGGATTGTCTGGGGAGTCTTTACGGGGTTGACGGGCCTGTTGGCAGGCGGCTATCCATCCTTCTGTTTTGGGAGAGGGTTCAGCTTGGTTTCTTTGCGCAAAATATTGATTGTAACGCAATTTTCCTTTGCTGTGATCCTGATCACCGCTACAATGGTCATTCAGCGTCAGCTTCATTTTGTCTATGCGCGGGAGGTTGGCTATAATCCCTCCCGCTTAGTCAGCGTAGAGGTAAACGATCATTCGCGTCCTACCTGCGAGCAGGTACGCCGCGAACTCTTAGCAACGGGGGTGGCCGAATCGGTATCGATCAATTTTGGATCGATGGTCGGCAGCGAAAGCAGGGTTACGGCTTTCGAATATTTACGGTGGAGGGGGATGGATCCCGAAAGCACTGTTGTCTTTGAACGCAATTATGCGCTGCAGGATTGGGCCCAAACCACCGGCCTGCACTTAGTAAAGGGGCGTGATATCGACATCGTAAACCATCCTGGCGACTCCACGGCCATGTTGCTCAACGAGACTGCTGTACAGGTCATGGGGCTGGAGGATCCCATAGGCGAAATGATTTTTGGAGGGGGAGG
>WRJW01000054.1 GCA_009778375.1 Bacteroidota bacterium | reverse complement strand
AGTTGGGCTAAGTTGAGCAGGGATTGGGAAAGATCGTTTTGGGCGTTGATGCGTGCAAGCTCCTCTTTGGCCCATTGGGCTTTAAGGTCATAGACTTGGGATCGTGGCACTTTGCCCTCGTCGGCCATGATCTGCGTACGTTCTACTTGTTTGGTTGTCAGGGCGCATTGTTCTATGCTCACTTTGAGGAGTTCTTTTTTGAACAAAACCTCCAGATAATACCCAGCCACATTTAGCGACAGGTTCTCTTTGGCCCTGTTAAAACCCTCTGTTGCGGCTTGCAGGTTTAGCTCGTTGCTGTTGATTTCGTGAGCAATACGCAAACCATTGTAGATGGGCAGGGAGGAGTAGAGCGAAAAACTCGTTCCGGCCGAGGTGTTTTGCTCGTAAATACCGGTAGCCATAGAAGGAGATCGACCAAAATTAACGCTTTGTCCCGCGCCGGCGCTCAAATCGGGAAGGCGCTTGTTGAGGCTTGTATTGAGTTCGATTTCGGAGTTTTCTACATTGAGTTCCTGTTGTTTTAACTCAATATTGTGGTCGATGGCGTATTGCATGCATTCGCTTAGTGACCACTTGTTTTGGGCTTGTGCGCTGACACAAATGCAGAGTAGCGACCCCGTGATAAGGGATAAATGAGGTTTCATAACTTATAATTTTTGATTACCGCGGATTTTCATCCCTTTTTCGAGTCCTTCTTTCACTTCTATATGAATACCGTCAGAAATGCCGGTGTGAATCTGCGTTTTGTCGTATACCTTGACTTTGGCCAAAGTGTCGGTTAATACGTACACAAAAGTAGAGTCTCCGCTAAAAGAAAGAGTGCTTTCGGGGACGCGGAGTACGCTGTCGGCTTTGGCCACCACAATCTCAGCATTGGCGCTGTAGCCGGCGCGGATGGTAACGGAATCGGGAATGGATGCGGCTGCTTTGATTTCAAAGAGAATAGCTCCATTCTCTTCTACCCCTTTGGGAGCAATGTATTCGAGTTGGGCATCAAACTTTTGGTTGTTGATGGCGCCCACCACCAATTTAATAGGCATACCGGTATGCACCCTGTCCACTTCGGTCTCATCTATTTTGCCAATAAAAATCATGTCGTTCATATTGGCCACCGAGGCAATGGTGGTGCCGTCGTTAAAGGTGTTGGATTGAATCACTGAGTTTCCTACTTTTACCGGAATGTCAAGTATCATCCCGTCGATGGTAGAACGGATTTGGGTATTGCTTTGCTGGGCCATTTTACGCGAGATTCCGTCGCGCACAATATCGAGGTTGTTTCTGGCGTTTTCCAACTCTTCAAACCCCTTGTCGTAATCGGCTTTGGCCTTTTCCATCTCCTGATTGGCAATAACCCCCTTTTCAAAGAGGCGTTTTTGGCGCTCGTATTCGGCAGCAATCTGGTTATAATTGATTTCTGCTACTTTAACCCTCGATTCGGCTCCATTTAAGGAGGCCATTTCGGGGATCACCTTAACAACGGCAATAATTTCGCCCGCTTTAACGTATTCGCCCGCATTCTTCCGCAGTTCCGATACAATGCCCGATACCTGAGGTTTGATCAGCACTTCGTCCCGCGGAGAGACCTTTCCGGTGGCGACCGAAGTGTTTTCGATATTTCCCTGATCAACGGTGACAATCTCATAGTCTACTACTTTTGGTTTTGATTTTCTCCAAAGCATATAAAAAGTACCCAGGATCACGGCTCCTATGAGCGCCCATTTAAAAATTCTAAAAAACTTTTTCATTGTGGTTTTATTTAATCATTTTATATTTTTATATCTACTATTCATCTCTTATAGCATCAATTGCCTTTATATTAAGCGCCCTGATGGCCGGCATCAACCCTGCCAACAAGCTCGAAAAGACCAATATGGCCATAGCAACCAAGGCTAAGTTAAAGGAAACAAAGGGAATAATGACCAAGCCGTTGCCTGATTGTCCTCCGGCCATAAACTGTTGGAGCAGCATCAGTATACCCACCCCTGCCATGAAGCCTGCCAATCCTGCTAAAGTAGTCAGCACAAAGCTTTCGCTCATTATTTGGGTGATGATAGACAAGGGTTTGGCTCCAATAGCCCTTCGTACTCCGATCTCGCGCATACGTTCCCGCACGGTGACCAACATAATATTGCTGATGCCGATGATTCCCGACAGGAGCGCGCCCAAACCCACGATCCAAATCAGCACGGTGATACCGCTAAAGAGGTTGTTAATTTTGTGGAATTCCTCTTCTAAATTAATACTTACTAAAGCTTTTTGGTCTGTAGGCGAAATTTCGTGGTTAGCTTTGATGATCGTTTTAACCTCTTCTTCCACCATTAAGGCAAGGCAACCGGGCTTGGCGGTACACCCCAAAAAATCGATCTCATCTCCCCGATTTGACGTTTGTTGCTGTGTCGAGAAGGGGATAAATACGGTTTTTACCGGGTTGCTTCCAATGGTCGCATTGGTCGACTTTGGTTTGACCACGCCTACTACTTGATAATAGATTCCGCCGGTACGGATACTCTGACCCAGTGGATCTTCTCCTACATTAAAGAGCGTTTCGTAGACTTCCTGTCCAATGACGCACACTTTACGGCGCAGAGAAACGTCAATTTCGTTGATAATTCTGCCGTTCAACACAATCATTTGCTGCATGGCAAAATAGTCGGGGTATACGCCAAGCGAAGTATAGGATCCCGTCTTGTTGCCGCGTACAGACTTGCCGTCGGCAAAAAGCATGGGGGCGAGGTACTCCACGGAGGATGCTTTTTCCCTGATCAGTCGGAGGTCCTTGCTGTTCATATCCCAGTTACGTCCTTTTCGGTGTCCTTTGTACGCCTCGCCGGTGCGGTCGGTAAAAAAGAAGCAGGAGTTGACGGCAAAACCTTCAAAATTATCCATAATTCCCTTTTTAAAACCATTTCCAAATCCGACCAAGAGGATAAACATAAATAATCCCCACGATACCCCAAAGGCAGTCAAGAGGCTGCGCGTTTTATTGCGGGTGATAGTCGCCCAAATTTCTTTCCATTTATCTATATCAAACATGGCTTTGCTCTTATTCGGCCCTCATGGCCTCAATGGGTTTAACTCTTACAGCTTTAAGGGCGGGTATGGCTCCGGCTACCACCCCGCATGCGATCAGGAGGAGGGTTGCTCCAAATACGGTGCCCATATTTACGGTGGGATCGAGGAACATGGTGGTCTCTTCTACCGAACTGGTTAAGGCCGATCCTACTAATTCCGAAATACCTACGCCCAACACAATGCCCGCATATCCGGCGCAAGTCGTTACAAAAATCGACTCAAAAATGATCAACCGCAGTACAGAGGCCGGCGAGGCGCCAATGGCTTTGCGGATACCGATTTCGCGGGTACGTTC
>WRJW01000053.1 GCA_009778375.1 Bacteroidota bacterium | reverse complement strand
GCAGAAGGCACCCATACGCTTGAAATCAATAACGTATTTGGCGGTACTACCCTCTATATTCCGGCCCACTGGAAAGTGCAGATACGTCCCACCAGCGTCTTTGGTTCCTTTCAGGACAGGCGCCCCAAGCCCTATTTTGAGGTGGAAGAGAACAAAACATTGATGGTAGAGGTATCGTCCGTATTTGGCGGAGGCGAAATCCGTTCCAAATAATGACCCAGGGGAATCCCATACTGCAGGACTACCGTTGGCGTGTAGCCTATCCCGCCATTTGGATAGGAGTTATCCTTATCCAGGCGGGATCGGTTTATGCCTTTCATCCCATAACTTTTGGGATGGCCCTTGCCGATTCAACCCTCTTTAATCTCTTGTTCGCTTGCCTTATTCCGGCCTTGTGGTATCCCGTTCGATATGGTAGCTGGGCGGGCAAAGGCTGGTACAATAACCTTGCCACCTATAGTATGTTGGCCGGAATCATCCTCACCGGTTGGATGGTTGTCGGCAACGGGATCATACAACTGTTTTGCTCGGATCCCCGCTATCTCTCCTTTCTGCAAAACGCTACAGGCTGGAGGATTATGGAGGGAGTGCTCTTCTATGTGGTGGTTATACTCAGTTACAGCCAATATGTTCATCATATCGGTTTATCGGAACAGATCGAATCCCTCCGGCAAACTTTGGAAAAACAGGCCGGAGCGCTCAAAAGGGTGGCTGTAAAAGATCGAAAGGAGATTCATGTAATCCCCGTAGAAGAGATCGATTATTTAGAAGCTTATGGAGATTATGTGCAGTTGCATACGGCTAAGGGAGTATTTATCAAAGAGCAGACTATGAGGTTTTACGAAGAAAATCTGCCCTTTCCTCATTTTGTACGTGTCCACCGTTCGTTTATCGTGAA
The DNA here is from genome assembly GCA_009778375.1 of Bacteroidota bacterium. GTDB lineage: Bacteria > Bacteroidota > Bacteroidia > Bacteroidales > UBA932 > WRBG01. The sequence goes on along the minus strand of WRJW01000053.1, from coordinate 2,459 downwards.
TGTGGAGCAGGTGGCTAAAATAGAACTCTACGAAAAAGAGAGCTACCGCCTCTTCCTGAAAAACGGAAAAAACCTCAAAACTTCGGGAGCGGGCTACAAAATCCTGAAGGAGGTCCTTAACTAATCATAAGATGCACTATTTTGGGGAATTAACGGCCATTGTGGTAGCCTGCTCCTGGACCTGCACGGCCCTCTTTTTTGAATATGCCGGCAAAAAGATTGGTTCTTTGCAGGTAAACTTGATCCGCTTGATTTTTGGAGGATTAATGCTTAGCGGCCTCCTCTGGATCACTTCAGGGTATCTGTTTCCGCAGGGGGCGGATGGTCGGACTTGGATATGGATGTCGCTCTCCGGTTTGGTGGGATTTGTGTTTGGCGACCTCTGCCTCTTTTACTCCTACACCCTGATCACTTCCCGCTTTTCTCAATTGATCATGACGTTGGCACCTCCTTTTGCAGCGCTCTTTGGCCTTATGCTCTTGGACGAACAAACAGGACCCATGGGGCTGCTGGGTATGGCCGTTACCCTTACAGGAATTGCAATGTCGGTATTAAAACGAAGTGCCGGATCAAAGGGGGGCGCCGGATTGGCCTTGCACCTCCCCCTGCGCGGCGTTCTTTTGGCGCTGGGAGGAGCACTGGGGCAGGGACTGGGTATTGTGTTGAGTAAAAAAGGGATGTTCCACTACCAACAAAGTATGGGGACGGCTGAATTTTTTAACAACTACATCCCTTTTGCCGCCACCCAGATGCGCATTTTCACCGGTATTGCAGGCTTTGCCCTCATCATCCTGATTACGCGCCGAGGCCCCGCATTAGCTCGTGCCGTAAAAGACGGCAAAGGTATGTGGGCCACCTTGGGCGGGTCGTTCTTTGGCCCCTTTTTGGGCGTTTCGCTTTCGCTCATGGCGGTACGCCATACCCAAACCGGAATTGCCTCTACCATCATGGCCACAGTACCCATACTCATCCTGATTCCCTACGCCATCCTTTACAAGCAAAAGCCCAAATGGATAGAGGTAGCGGGTGCCATCCTCTGCGTATTGGGGGTCGCCTGTTTTTTTATTCGATAATCGGCATTATTTTTGCATTGGCAAACCTTAAACTGCATCATTATGAAAAAACTCTTTTTCCCTTTCCTCCTGTTCTTGCTGACTCTGGTACAGGTTCAGGGTCAGGAACGTGTTACGGTTAAAGCCGGAGAAGATATTAATCGGGTATCCATTTCCGGTAAATACCTCTTTTCTGAATTCCAAAACGCCCGCGTACTTAGAAACAACGAATTTGTTGAGGCTCAAATGAATTACAATGCCCTTTCCGGTCAAATGGAATTTATTGATCAATCCGGAACCATTTTGGCCCTAAACGACAAAGTCTCCATTATTATCTTTGAAGAGTGCATTTTCAAACAGACTCCCAAGGGCTATTTACAAATTTTGGCCGATGGCTCAGGCGTCGAACTCTTAGTGCATAAAAAATATGAAGCCGGTGATATCAAAAAATACGGGGCTTACGGGACAACCTCTTCTACCACCGCTATCGATACCTACTCCGCCATCCTTGTGGAGTCGGTTCAAGCCTCTTTAACTCCAGCTCAAGATATAGTTTATGCCCAAAAATATACCTATTACATATATACCGGCGGTAAATACCGCTTAGCCAGCAAATCGACTTTTACCAAAGTTTTTGGCAAACATAAGCCTAACCTCGAAGAATACCTAAAAACCAATCAGATAAACTTTAATAATCAGGATGATTTGACCCGTTTATTCACGTATTGTACTCAGGAATAAGCGGTTTTTACCACTTTTCTTTGTGCACCCGTTCCGGCTTCCACTTATCCACTGTGCGTTCATTGCCCATGGGCGCACCGATGGGGATTACGTTGAGGGGCATAATATGATTGGGCAGTTGCAAAGCCTCGCGAACTACGTTTATCCGCTCTTTATAGGGATAGCAACCGGTCCAAACTGCCCCCAAATCCATTGACTCCGCCACCAACAAAAGATTCTGTGTTGCCGCCGCACAATCGAGCATCCAGTTATGGGCGCTTTCGCCCTTATGTACCTTTGTATCTCCACACACTACAATGGCTAAGGCGGCAGACGAAAGCATTTTGGCAAAAGGCAGGTGCTCCGACAAATGCCCAAGCATATCGGGATCTTCTATCACCACAAAATGCCAGGGTTGCGCATTTTTGGCAGTAGGGGCGGCCATAGCAGCTTTTAAGAGTGTATTGATTTGCAAGTCAGATACGAAACAATCAGCAAATTGACGAACGCTTTTTCGCTTCAAAATAAGTTTAGTCAGGTTATTCATTTTTTAGTTTTAGCAAATTAAGATTCAAAGGTAGGAAACCAAAATGAATTTATGCCTATATTTGAAAAAAAATTTATGCGAAAATATCTTTCTGCTTATAACCCCTCCCTGGGAGAACTCTGGCTCATCATGCTTGCGTT
>WRJW01000052.1 GCA_009778375.1 Bacteroidota bacterium | reverse complement strand
AACGCTTGAATATACGCAAATACACACAATAATTTCACATTCCGATACCTTGTTGCAAATAATTTATTACCACGCTCTTTACAAACCCAACTGTGCAAAGAACAAGGATAATTAATAGGAAAAGTGCCAATCCCCACGTTTGCCATCCCACATTCCCAAACCCCAAACCAACGCCACCCAAAGAGCCAAGCGCGCCTATGGCTATGGCAAATACGGGTATGATAATATTCTCTTTATAAATTATTTTTTCTATTCGTTGTTTGTTAAACCCCAAAGATTGGTAGAGGTTTATATCCGAATTTCGGGCTGCCAGATTTTTCCGCACCACAATAATAAAGCTAAATATGCCGAGCAGTAATCCTAATCCGCCCAAAGTCATGAAAATAGTGAGGTAGGTATCGGTTACGCTGTAAAAGAGTTGCAATCGCTCTCCGGTGGTCATAATTCGGACGCCATATTGGTTTAAGGCCTGTGAAATAAGCATTTTTGTTTCGGTAATTTGTTTGTCGGGGACCTTGACCAACATGAGTTCGCTGCCCGATATTTCGCTCCAAATTTCTGAAAACAAATGCTTGTCTATCAATATAGCGCCTTGAAAGATAGAGTTTTTGATGGTTCCTGTTAACCGAATGTTTATCCGTTGTCCTTTTTCTCCCTGATATATCAGCGTGTCGCCTAATTTTTTACCCAAACTCCATTGCAAAACCGTTTCGTCTACATAAGCGGGATACGCCAAATCATCATTGTTGTCTATGGTTTTGGTGATTTGAAAACCGGCAGATAAAAATGCCTCCCTGTCTATACCCAATACATTGGGGGTGACTACTTTGTTCAGGTTAAGGCAACTGGCATCGTCGGCGCTGTATTTTAGGAGTTGGAGAATCTGCACGTCCTTTGGTAACTCTTTGAGGGCTAATTTGGCACGTCCTTCTTCGGTTTGGGCGTCGTGGTATATGGGTACGCTGGTTTCGCACCAGAGCGAAAAACCTCCTGTAGCGGTACGCATTTGGGAGGTGTCGGCAAATCCCCTACGGTTAAGCCCGACCGAGTATACAATCAATACACCGGAGGCTAAGGCTACAAAAGAGCGCAGGGCCTGTTTTCTGTTGAACGACAGGGAAGCTAATAGTACTCTTGAGGTATTGAACGGTTTTAGGGAGGCTTTTCGTAGCCTGTTTTTGGAAGGTTTTCCCTTAAATGCGTGAACGATTTGTACATATAAAAGCGCTCCGGAAGAGAGGATGCCGACTGTTATTCCTGCACCAATGGTCATTAGGTTGGGGTATAGCCTGAACCCATCGGTATGCGTGGCTCCTTTCCACACCGTTCCCAATAAGAATAGAACTAAATATGTGTATATCAATCCAATGATTACGCCCACCAGGGCGGAAGAGAAGACTGCCGGTACGGATTCGCGCCAAAGGAGCTGGATAATACGTCTCTTTGGAAATCCTGTTGCTTGTAAAATGCTTATTTCGTGGCGCCTGCGGAAAAGCATTTCAGATATGGGAATAATCATCAGTATGGCTGCCGAGAGGATGATAAAGATGCCGAGCGAGAGGAACAGGATCGAAAAATCGACGCCTGATTGGGCGGCGCTAAACCCTGCTTCGCGGGGATATAGTAAGGAGATATCGAACATTTCGCAGGATAAATCGTGCAAGCTGCTTGTGTCTTTGAGGTGTAAAGCGGTAGCGCTTCCGTAGGCATTTTTCCAGCGAGGCGCCAGGGTAGCATAGGGTACAAGTGCTTTGGGGGTGTTCCTGTATTGCGTCCAATAGGCTTCGTCTTCGTCCGTGATCAGTCTCATGTCAATGGGCAGATCGCTATCCCAGTCGGTACAGCGTGCGGCGTTGGATAGGCCCGGGAAGTCGGCTTTTAAGGTATTGTCGGCCTGCAGATCATTCAATGGTACAATTTTTCCGACTTTGAGGGTAAGGGAATCGACTGTTAAGGTTTTGAATTGCTGCGAAACGAAGTACGTCAAAGATAAGGTGTCGTTCACGTGTGCTTGCAATCGTTTGGCCGCATAATCCGACAGGATAATTTCGTTGGGACGAACCGGTTGTCCATCGTAGTCATCGACTGCGGTAATAAACGAGTAGGGGATGCTGCGGGTAGGGATGCAGTGGTTGGAAAGGAGGCGAGTATGGTCGTGTTTGGCGATGGAGTTGGCTAAATAGGAATAGATACGGTTTGCCGCATCTTGGCTGTAAAGTGTTTCCACTACTTTATCCTGTATAAAAATCCGGTCGGAAGCGATGGCGACCGCCTGATCTATAAGGTGTAGGCGTAATCCTGATTGGGTGTAGTTCCATACGGAGGCAAAGTCGGCGGAAGAGATGATTTGGTCGGATAAGATCAGGTTGATTTTTCCCGGAGTATCTATTGTTTCGGCCAATTCGTCGCGATTGACAAAGATATTAAAGGGGATGGTCTGTTCGTTTTTGAGGTTGATGTTCCCTCCCTCCTCTACGGGAAGTACTGAATCCAAAGTGAGCCGCAGGCTTGTGGTGTAGGTATCGGTGACATACAGGGAGCCTAAGGGAACCATACCTGCTGCGGGCAGGCGCAAGACAATGTTGTGTGGTTGAGTGGTTTTTATTTCGGAAAAAAGTGCGCTGTTTATCTTGGCGTTCCCTTTGGTTATCCCCATATCGTCTCTACCCCAAACCATTACCGGAATGAGCCTTCCCGATACCGATACAAAGCCGTTGGACAGCAATATGCCTACCCCATCAATGTGTTCCAAAATGGTGTTGTCTAAGTAAGCATAGCGGGCAAAAATAATGGTTTCGGTTTTGCCCAACCGTTCTTCCACTTTTTTGATTAAGGTGCCGCGTACCGAATCGCCTACGGCAAGGCTTCCCGTAATAACCGCAACAGCCACCGTCACCGCTATGGCTATCAAGCGGTAGAAGGGTTTATAGCGCCAAAGGCTTCTGAGGGTATAATCGTGGATATTCATGTTACAAACATACAAATAAAAAAAACTATCTTTGTGCCCAATCTATGAAAACAAGAAAGAAAAAAATTATTTTGTCTTTGGTTCTTTCATTGCCTTTGGCGTTGATTATAGGACTGTCTGTTATTCCTTTTGTGGTAATGAATCCGATGTTGAACCAGCATTGTAATTTTACTCAAGCCTGGAACGCGGATGAGTACGACCTGATTTCCAACAACTTCTTTGTCCAATCGGAAGACGGGCTCTATCTGTACGTGTACGAAGTGGCCGTAGAAAACCCAAAGGCAGCTATTATTTGCCTCTCAGGGATTCATAATCCTTCTGTTACGGCCTATTTTGGTCATGCCAGAATGTTTGCCGAT